>VGXD01000085.1 GCA_016873525.1 Nitrospira sp.
ATGGCCTCTTATGCGGATCGGCGTAATACCACATTGAGTAGGTTCACATCCCATCCAGTGGACTGCGAACACCCGCCGGCCCGTCATTAGGCGAGCGAAGAGCACCACTCCCTCTGCCCGTCAAGCACGGGTGGCGCCGATCTCCTTTCGCTTTCTTTCTTCTTTGTGTCAAGTCGCCTCGGCTGGAAGGGATAGGCACGATAACTCAACCTAAGAGGGGTAGCCTGGCTGATCCCTAACTGCGCGCGTCCAACGAGGGCATTCTGAGGCCGCGCGTTGCGCGAGCACGGGGATTAGCCAGGCCGCCCCGTCCCTCCACCCTTCGTCAGCCGAGTTTCCGTTTCTCTTCGCCAGCCTCCCCGCTCTTGACACCTTCCCCCCTTCCCTTTACGCTGCCCGCAGATGGCAACCACGGCCAGCAAGAAAATCCTGATCGTCGAAGACGAGAAAGACATCCTCGACCTCGTCAACCTCTACCTCCAGAAAGAAGGCTACCGCACCTGCACCGCCATGACCGGCCTGGAGGGACTCACGCTGGCCAAATCCGAACATCCCGACCTGATCGTGCTGGACCTCATGCTCGCCGAGATGGACGGGCTGGAGGTCTGCCGGAGGGTCCGGGCGGATCCGCAAACCGCCGTGCTCCCCATCATCATGCTCACCGCCAAGGCCGAAGAGTCGGACACAATCGTCGGGCTGGAGGTCGGCGCGGACGACTACGTCACCAAGCCCTTCAGCCCCAAAGCCCTGGTGGCGCGGGTCAAGGCCCTGCTCCGACGGGTCGAACGCCAGCAGGGAGAGAGTCCACGCTACACCTACGGCCCGCTGGTTCTGGATGTGGCGCGGCATGAGGTGACGGACAAGGGACGCGAGGTGCCGTTGACCGCGAAAGAATTCGGGTTGCTGGAACACCTGCTCCAACATCCCGGCCGCGTCATGACCCGCGACGTGCTGCTGAACGCCGTCTGGGGCTACGACTATTTCGGCACCACCCGCACGGTCGATGTGCACGTTCGCCGGCTGAAGCAAAAGTTGCCCTGTCTGGACGACGCCATCCTGTCGGTCAAGTCGCTGGGATACAAACTCAAAGAACGTGACGGGTGACAGGTGACGGGTAACACTCTTTGTGTAACGTGCTCGCTCCTCCGCGTCACGCGTCACGCGTCACACGTCACTGCTTTATGACATTATCCATCCGCTGGAAAGTCGCCCTCGGCACCCTCCTGGCCGTGACGTTGGGCTTGGCCTTGGCCGGCTGGCTGGTCCTCCGGTCGATCGAACAACTCGAATTCGCCCACCTCACCGAGGCCTTGGAAACACGCACCGGCCTGGCCGTCTACGCCTTGCAAGAGCCCCTGCGCCACCAGTCCCCTGAGGCGCCCAGCCTGTCCGCTGAACGCCTGTCCCTCCTCCAGGCAATGGCCCAGGAGCTGAGCCGCCACGCCCTCGCACGGGTCACCGTAATCGATCCCAACGGGCGAGTCTTGGCCGACAGCGCCACGCCGAACGAATCCGTGCCGATGCTGGACAACCACGGCGCCCGCCCCGAAGTCGTCCAAGCCCTGGCCACAGGCCGAGGGACCGACATCCGGCTCAGCGAGACCACGGGGCAACGCCTGTTCTACCTGGCCCTCTCCCTGACCGAACCGGACAGGCATCCGATCGGCGTGGTGCGCCTGGCCCTGCCGCTGACCGCGCTCGAAGCCAGAATCCGCGCCCTCCACTACACGCTGGGCCTGGCCTTCGGGGTGGCCTTCGCCGTGTCGGTCGCCGTGAGCGTTTTGCTGGCCAGGGGCTTGACCAAACCGCTTTCGGACATGGCCGCCGTGGCCCGGCAACTGGCCGACGGCGCCCTCGGCCAACGCATCCGCACGACCGCCCGCGACGAGGTCGGCGTCCTGGCCGCCACCCTCAACCAGATGGCGGACCAGCTCGACCGAGACTTCACGGCGCTCCGGCAACTGGGACAAGTCCGGAAGGACTTCGTCGCCAACGTCTCCCACGAACTGCGCACCCCCCTGACCTCGATCAAGGGCTATGTCGAAGCGCTGCTGGACGGCGCAAAGGACGACCCGGAAGAAGCCAAGCGGTTTTTGACGATCATCCTGAAGCAAAGCGACCGGCTCAACTTGATTCTGGAGGACTTGCTCCAACTCTCGCAGATCGAGTCCGGCCAGGTCCTCTTCAAACGCGACGCGATCCGGCTCCAGGCCGTGGTGGACCGAGCCCTGGCCCTCATCAAGCCGCTGGCAGAGAAAAAGGGCCATGCCGTGACGGTGGCGCTGCCTGCCGATCTGCCGCCCCTGCTCGGCGATGACGAGCGGTTGGGGCAGGTCTTGATCAACCTCCTGGACAACGCGGTGAAATACACCCCGCCGAACGGAGTCATTCACATCGCGGGCCGCGTCGTCGAAGGCCGGGATCGCCGAGAGGTGGAATTGACGGTGAGCGATACGGGGCTGGGTATTCCCGAAGCGGACCGGCCCCGCGTGTTCGAACGGTTTTATCGGGTGGACAAGGCCAGGTCACGGGAACTGGGCGGCACAGGCCTCGGGCTGGCGATCGTCAAACACATCGTGGAAGGCCATGGGGGGCAGGTCTGGGTGGAAGGGAACGAACCGGCCGGCAGCCGCTTTGTGGTCAGACTCCCCGCCGCATCCTCGACAGACCGCGACGAGGCCGAGAGCAACCAATCCCAAAACCATCAGGCGTAACCGTCATACCGCCGTCCGATTCTTCAGACTTTTCAACGTTCCGACTTTTTGACTTTCCTTAGACCAGCCGAGACAGTCCCGTATAGATCAGCGCCGCCACCAAGGCCGCGCCGGGAAGCGTGAAGACCCAGGCATAGAGGATGCGGGCGGTCACGCCCCACCGGACCGCCGAGAACCGCTTGACGACCCCCACCCCCATCACCGAGGACGTGATCGTGTGGGTGGTGCTGACCGGCAAGCCGATGTGCGCCGTCACCAACAAGACCGTCGCCGCGCTCGTCTCGGCCGCAAAGCCGTGGACCGGCTCCAGCGTCAGGATGCGCATCCCCAAGGTGCGCACGATCTTCCAGCCGCCCACGGCCGTGCCCAATCCCATCGCCAAGGCACAGGCGACGATCACCCACTTCGGCACCTCGGCGCTGTCGATCTGCCCCGCCGACAGCAGGGCCAGCGTGATAATGCCCATCGCCTTTTGCGCGTCGTTCGCCCCGTGGCTGAAGGCCATAAAGCCGGCGGAGATAAGTTGCAGACGGCTGAACAACCGCGTGGCCAAGGGGCGCGGCGTCCGGAAAAACAGGTGGCTGATCGCCACCATCATCACCAGCCCGATCAGGAAGCCGAACAGCGGCGACACGACCATCGCTTCCAGCACGGACCGCAAGCCCGTCAGCTTGACCACCTTCCAGCCTCCGTGCACCCAGGCCGCCCCGACCAGCCCTCCGATCAGCGCGTGGGACGAACTGGTGGGCAGACCCAGCATCAGCGTGAAGAAGTTCCAGATGATCGCCCCGCCCAACGCCGACGCGACCATCGTCTGCGTCACGGCGGCAGGGTCCACGATGCCGGAGCCGACCATTTTGGCGACGGCCGTCGACATGAACGCCCCGGCGACGTTCAAGACCCCGGCCATCAGGACCGCCACCAGCGGGCTCAACACCCGCGTGGACACCACGGTCGCGATCGCATTGGCGCTGTCGTGCCAGCCGTTTGAGAAGTCAAACAGCAAAGCCAGCACCACCACCAGCAGCAACATGCCATTCAAATCAAACATAGGGTCACGTAATGGGTAATCGGTGTTGGGTGATGGGGAACGGACAATGAGTCCGGCGCAACGTTTTCAATAGGAGTCACGCATCATCGCCTTAGATGTGTTTCAGCGCGATGCGTTCGAGGATGTTCGCCACGTCTTCGCAGCGATCGGTCCCTTCCTCGAAGTTCTCGTAAATCTCTTTCCACTTGATCACGGTGATGGGGTCTTTTTCCTCATCGAACAGGGACGAAATGGCGTCCCGCGTCACGCGGTCCGCTTCGTTCTCGAGACTGTTGATCTTCACGCAACATTCGGTCATGTCCGTATGGGATTGCCCCAGGCGATCGATGCCGTCGCCCACGGCCACCGCCGACTGGTAGAGGATGTTGGCCAGTTTGATCGCGGGCTCCGTCGGCTTGGCCACCTTGAACACCACGAAGCGGTCCGCCACCGCCTCGACCAGGTCCAGAATATCGTCCATGGCGCTGGCCAATCCGTGGATGTCCTCCCGGTCGATCGGCGTAATGAAGGTCTGGTTGAGCTTCCGCACGATGTCGTGGGTAATGCCGTCTCCGATGTGTTCGACGTCGCTGATCCGGCCGGCCTGGGCCACCGGGTCCTGGAAATGTTCCATCATGTCCTTGAGCAGACGGCTCCCCTCGATCATGTTGTGGGCCGCCTTTCGGAACAGATCGAAAAACGCAATTTCTTTTGGAATCAAACCGAACATGGATCAGACCTCCTGTAACTGGCAGCCGGCAGGGTCATCCTCGCAACAACGCGGTCGCCCAGGTGAGCCCTCCGCCGAACGTTCCGAGCAGGACCAGATCGCCGGCGCCGATACGCCCCTCTCGATAGGCCAAGTCCAAGGCGATCGGCAGCGAAGCCGACGACGTGTTGCCGGCCTGTTCGATCACCGAATAGAGCCGTTCCGGAGGCAGGCCCAGCCGCCGTCCGATGGCCGCCAGCAATCGCCCGTTGGCTTGGTGGAAGATCGCCTGCCGAAGGTCTCCCACCCCCAAGCCGAACTCTTTGAGAAGATCCGTCACCGCCTCGGCCACGCGCTTGACCGCCACGCGAAAGAGCGGCCCCCCCTGGAGACGAATCGTGTGCAGCCGATCCTGAACCGTCCGGCTGCTGGTCGGCAGTCGGGAGCCGCCGGCCGGCACCGTGATCAGCCCGTGACGAGCCCCATCCGCGTACAGACGGACGCCCACAATACCGCGCGGCCGCTCCGCTTCGACCTCCTCGCCCACCAGCACGGCAGCCCCGGCCCCGTCGCCGAACAGGATCGCGGTTGACGCATCCTGCCGATTGAGAAACCGGGACTTGATCTCGGCCGCCACCACCAGGCAACGGCGGGACTGCCCGCTTCGAATCAACCGATCCGCCATCGACAATCCATAGAGAAATCCCGAGCAGGAGGCCGCAATGTCGAACGCCGCCCCGCCCCGCGCTCCCAGACTCCGCTGCACATGGCAGGCGGTCGATGGAAAGGCCATGTCGGGGGACGTGGTGGACAAAACGATCGTATCGACCGACTCCGGGCTCAGTCCTGCCGCCTCGCAGGCGCGCCGGGCGGCCTCTTCCGCCAGGTGTGAGGTGGCCTGTTCTTCACCGGCCCAATGGCGAACCCGAATGCCGGTGAGGCGGTACACGGACTCAGGGTCCACCCCAAGCCCGAGGCCCACCTCCTCATTGCTCACCACCCGAGGCGGAAGATAGGACCCGGTCCCTACGATCTTGCTTCCTAGCACAACCCTCCGCGCCATTCCGGCAACAGACCCTGGCACCATACAGGGCGACTGTTACACTGGGCCGTCGCCCGTATTGCGCCGGCGTTACATTCGACGACTTGCCTCTCCGATCCCGTTGCGCGGCGATTATAGGTGGCCCGGCGTCGAGCGTCAATCGTCCTCATTGCATCCCCGCCTCATCGCCTGGGCCTGGCACCCCCGGATTGCATTTTGGGCGAGGATTTGGTACGGTAACCGGGTCTTACGGCCATTGCTCAAGGGAGAGGTCCAGACCTTATGAAGCTCATCCTGCTCATCCTCGTCGCAGCCGTCAGTCTTTCCACCGGCTGTTCCAGCACGAAAAAACAGACCACGGAAACCGCCAAGTCCGTCAGCGGCACGGACGAACAGATTTTCATCGGCGACACGGTCGAAAAAAACTACGACCCCAACGTCATCATCAAGCGGGCCGAAGCCTTCTTTGAAAAAGAGGACTACCCGGAAGCGATCATCGAGTACCAGCACTTCCTGGACCTCCACCGCGTCCACGTCCTGGCCTCCTACGCCCAGTTCAAGCTCGGCGAAAGCCACTATAAGATGGCCAAAACGGTGGACCGCGACCTCGCGCCCGTGTTCAAGGCGCAGGAAGCCTACGAGAAGCTGCTGAAAGAATTCCCCGGCAGCCGCTACGAACAGGAGGCCGCGGAGCGGATTCGTGGCTGCCATGCCCTCGTCGCGCAACATTACTTGCTCGTGGGACAGTTTTATTACCGGAGGGAGTCCTACCTGGCGGCCGCTTACCGATTCGAATCCATTCTCAAGAACTATCCGGAGATGGACGTCGTGCCGGAAGCCCAGTATTACCTGGCGGCCGCCTATAGCGAACTGGGCGCGAAGGACTGGGCCCTGGAACAACTGACCTTGCTGGCGGAGAAGTACCCCACCCACAAGCACCAGGAAGACGCTCGGAAGCTCTTCGCCAAGCTGGGCGGAACGCAGCCCGCAGGGACGATGCTGGCCCACGCTCGCCCGGCTTCCAACGCAACCGCCTCCATTGCGCCTCCCCAGGTGCCGGCCATCGACGCGCAACCGACTGGGCGTCCCCTGGTCCTCTCCGCCTCGACCCCTGCCACAGCCCTGGTCCCCCTCAACGCCGTCGCGACACAGGCGGCCTCCATCGTGTCTTCCGCAGCGCCTTCCGCAGCGACCTCCCTGCTGCCGCAGATGACCCTCTGCCGTCTCGGCTCGTGGTGTTGAGCGGGCAGCCCTCGGCTTCCAACAATCAGCCTTAGACTTCGATCGTTCTGGACTGAGCGCTGCCGGCTATCGACTTCTTCGTTAAAAGGAGAGCGTGTCGCGGAGCAGTTCGCGGAACGAGGTCTTGATGACCCCCTTGGCCTTGCGGAAGAACGTCTGGTAGGTTTCTTTTCCTTGCAGCACTTCGTAGTAGAGGTCGATGACTTCCTGATACCGGTTCATGAGGCGGTGGCAGAGGTGCGGGAAGGTATAGACGATCCGCGCCAGCCTGGACGCCACGCGAAACTCCGCATAGATTTCTCGCGCCACAGCCAGATCGTAGTCGAGCAAGGTCCGCCGCCGGTCGTGGAAGATACCCATCACGCTGGCGGCTGCGATCTGGCCCGATCGCACCGCATAGTAAATGCCCTCCCCGAAGAGCGGGTCCACGAGGTGCCCGGCATCGCCGACCAAAATCGCGCGGTGTTGGACCAACCCGACCGGAGCGAACCTGGCGCTGTTGAAGAGCGGCAACGGATGGCCGGCCGGCCTCGGCACCGTCATGCTGGCCAACCCCTTTTCCTCCCGCACAAACCGATCGAAGACGCCCTTCGGGTTGGCCGGCCGGCCTCGGAACTCGGCCACGCCGATGGATAGCCGTTCTTTCTTGGGGAAAATCCAGGCGTAGCCGCGTTCCGTGGCGCCCAGATCGATCAAGACCTTGCCTTCGCCTGGATAGACCGGGGCCTGCCCGATCCCCAGCTCGCTTTCCAGCGTGGACATCCGGTTCAGGCGACGACCGGGGAAGAGCCGCTGCGCCACAAGGCTGTTCGCGCCATCCGCTCCGATCAACACTTTCGTCCGATACCGTCCACGATCGGTGACCACTTCCACCCCCTCTGGCAAGTGGGTAAAACCGACCGCCTGCTCCCCTTCATGAATTTCGGTGCCGGCCCGACGGGCCTTCTCGACCAGTAAATGATCGAAGCGGTCCCGCATGACCATGTAGGCAATCGGAGACGGCGACTGGATCAGAAACGGCTCCTTCCCCCCATAGGTGAACTGAACGCCGTAGACGGTGTGTTCCACGACCGACTTAAACTCCGCATCCAGGATATTGTCGATGCGGACCGAAAGCCCCCCGCCGCAGGCCTTGTACCGAGGATGCGCTTGCTTATCGAGGGCCAGCACGGACATGCCGGCGCGGCTGAGTTCATAGGCCGCCGTCGCCCCGGCCGGGCCCATGCCCACGATGAGCACGTCGTACGATTTCGTATCAGGCAAGGTTTGCATGTGACTGCTCAGAGCTAATGGCAAGGGTCATGACTAGAACCTATCTCAAAATTGTTTGAGCAGCATGGTGATGGAGGCGAGCTGCACAAAACCGAGGAAATTGGTCGCGTAGTATTCCCACCGGACGAGCAAGCGCCGCTTCCAGTGGAGCCAGGCA
>VGXD01000086.1 GCA_016873525.1 Nitrospira sp.
CTTGACAGGCTCCGTGTCAGACCGCTGGCCCTGAGCGGGCGCCGTGGGAACCGCATGCCCCTCCCCGGAGGAGAGGCCCGCGACCAGCACCACAATCCCTGCAATCCTTGCCCGCAAAGCCAGCCGCCTTCCCATCCTGACACGCCTCGAAACAGCGTGTCATCCTATTTCGCCGTTCCCGGCCCAGCGACTTCCGGCGCCTTGGGCTCCGGCGGCGCCGCAAACGCCGTCAACTCGAACACGGTCTGAATAATGATGTGGTCCTGTTCGACTTTCGGCGACCCCATCGTCAAATTCGACACGTTGATGATGCGCGGCAGCTTATTGATCCGATCGAAGAACAGGGCGGCCGTATGGTATCCGCCCGCCACTTCGACGCTGACCGGCAATCTGACAAAGAGCTTCGACGAATCCAACGCCGGCGTGCCGGGCCTCCAGAGCTTGATGTCCAGGCCGAGCCGGACGCCAAGGTCGGACAATTGCTTGAGCAACGAGGCGGCCTCCTCTTCCGGCGGAAGCCGCTCTTTCTTTTTCTCCAGCGCCGCTTCGAGCTGCTTGTTCGCGGCAACCAATTCGTCCAGATGCTTGACCTTGATGCGCGTGAACTGGGTTTCCGCATCGAGTTTGCCGATTTCGTTCTGCAGCTGTTCAATCACATCCGACTTGGGGATGACCACGTAGGAATAAAATCCCAGCCCGATACCCGCCACAAGAATCCCCAGAAGCGCCGCCTTCTGGGCAACCGGAACGGCCCGAAGAAAGTCTAGATTGGCCTTGGGTAACTCCACCTCATCCCTTTACCGCCAGATTCACCTTGAAGAGATACAGGTTCATCTTGGCTTCCGTGCCGGACCGCGTTTCAGCCAATCGAATGCTGCTAAACGCATCGGCCCGACGAAGATTGTTCACGAACTCGACGACATCGTCGTTCGTCAAAGCCCGCCCCTCCAATTCCACCTCATTGCCCTTCATGCTCAACCGCACGAGCCAGAGCTTGAGCGGATCCATGCTTTGGCTGACGGAATCCAGCACGCGGACCGGACCATTCCGAGTCTTTTCAAGTTGATCGATTGCGCGGTTTTTATCTTCCAGCAGTTTTCTCTTCTGCTCGAAGTCCTGGACCTGTTTGATCTTTTCCTTGAGGGCCACCAGTTGCTGTGATTTATCCTGCTTCTCGCGTTGCCGGACCTCGATGTCATCGTCCAGAGTGCCCGAGTAGTAGACGCACAACCCCACCGCCAGCAACACGACACCGAGCGCGCCGAGGGCTTCGAGGCGGACATCCGCCGCTTGAGTCCCCTCTCTGACCCGCTGCCCAGGGAGAAGATTGATCCGGATCATCGGTCCCCTACCGATCTGAGCGCCAACCCGACCCCAACCGCCGCTTGAGGCGCCACATCGGCCAGGAACTCCGGATCAAACCCGCCCATCACGGTATCCACACGATGGAACGGATCGGCCAGTTCAATCGTCCCCCCCATGCGTTCTTGTAACTGCTGGGCCAACCCAGCCACTTTCGCGCAGCCCCCGCAGAGAAAAATTTTGTTCACATCGCCGTCCGTGTAGGTTGCCTTGAAATGATCGACCGAGCGGGCGATTTCCGAGGACACTTCAGCGTTGACGCTGTCGATGACGCCCGCCACCGCCGCCTTGTCCACCCCCTCACGTCCCTCGCCTTTCTTGGCCGCCTCCGCTTCGTCATAGGAAACACCCAGGTCTCGCTGTATCAACTCGGTGTACCGGTTCCCCCCGATCGACACATCCCGGGTAAAGAGCGGCGCATCCCCCTTCAAAATATTGACGTTGAGGACGCTGGCCCCGATATTCACCAACGCCGTCACCTCGTCCGGATGCACCCCATAGTTCGCCCCGTACATATTTTCGATGGCAAAGGCATCGACATCCAGTACCGCCGGCGTCAGGCCCGCAGCCCTCACCAACTCGACCAACTCGCTGACCTTTTCTTTTTTAGCCGCCACCAGCAACACGGACATCGACGGCTGCCCATCATCCGATTGCTCGAGCGGGTTCAAGATATGAAAGTCCAGATTCACCTCGTTGATGTCGAAGGGAATGTATTGTTCGGCCGCGCGTTGCACCTGCTCTTCCAACTCGTCATCCGACATCGGCGGCAAAGTGATTTTCTTCACAATCACCGAATGGCCTGAAATCGACATGGCGACCTGTTTGAGCTTCGCGTCCGTTTCCTCCAGAAGGTCTTTGATCGTCGCCACTACCCTGGCGACATCCATGACGGTGCCATCCACAATCACCTCGGGCTCCAACGACCTCACCCCGAATTTCTGGAGCACGTACCGTCCCTTGTGTTCCTTTATCTGAACAAGCTTGATCGCGCTGGACCCGATATCCAGCCCCAATAGCTGCTTCGTCGGCCCCCAGAGGGACCGGACGTCCAGGTTTAACCACTCTTTGAGCGGAGCAAACGCCATCCAATGTCTCCCTAGAGAACCGTATTGCGATTCCCGATGATCTGCTTGATTTCCTGGATGTTTTGCGCCGTGTAGACCCGCCAATTACGCCAATCACGCGGAGGCCCAGAAATCAACCCCTCCCGCTCCCAGCGAAACAGGGTTGCACGGGAAACATCAAAAAGTTTGCAGACTTCGATAGTCTTGTAGCGTTTATTGGAATGTCCGTCCGCGTTTGACACAGTCACCGCTCGCTCAAGATGAAAAGCCTTTGCCGGTCCATTGCGCTTGAGTATAGTCAATATATTACGCCTGTCAAGTAAACCATGCAGGTCACCCACAAGATACGGCGATGAGACCGTGCCCAGGCACCGCCATCGTCCCCACGCAAGATTTGAGGCAAATCGTCAGGACTTCTGCATATCTCGGTGGCGCAGAGTGATCTCACGCCCAGCAACAGCGAAGATATCCTTTACGCGCGACGCAATGGCCACGGAGCGGTGACGCCCCCCGGTGCAGCCGATCGCAATGGTGAGGTAGCTCCGCCGCTCCCGCTCGTACAGCGGAAGCAGGAACTTGAGGAGGGATTCGAGATGTTCCAGAAAGGCCTTGGCGTCAGGGTCACCCAAAACATAAGTTTGCACGAGCGGATCCTCGCCGGTCAACAGCTTCAACTCCGGGACAAAATTGGGGTTCCGCAGAAACCGCACGTCAAACAACAGATCCGTATCATAGGGCACTCCAAACTTGTACCCGAAGGTCAGTAAAGAGACGGCCATCCGTGGACCGTCTTCTTGCTGCAGATAGTGCCGTGCCAAGAGGTCCTTGAGCTCATGGACCGTGATGTCGGACGTGTCGATGATTCGGTCTGCGCGATGCTTCAGGTCGAGCAACCGCTCCCGTTCAAGTCGAACTCCGTCAAGGACCGGCGATTGGGGGAGCAGGGGGTGTGGGCGGCGAGATTCCGAAAACCGACGGACGAGAACTTCGTCCCTGGCCTCGAAAAACAGCAGTTCGATGGTATAGCCAAGGGCCTTCAACCCATCGAGGTTGGCGAAGAAATCCCCGAAAAAGCCGCGCTCACGGATGTCGATGCCCAGCGCAACATGGCGGATCTCGCCGCCCTGCTGCAGGCACAGCTCGGCAAACTTGGGAAGCAACGCCGGCGGCAGGTTATCGACGCAAAAAAATCCCAGATCCTCAAAGCACTTGATGGCATGGGTTTTCCCGGAACCGGAAAGACCGCTAATGATCACCAGGTGCAGCGCCTGCATCAGCCGCCCACCATCATGCCGGTTGCGGGTCGATCAATTCAACGGTGCCCTGCTCCGACCGCCTGACAACCTGCACTCGATTGGACGTGGCATTGACGAAGACCACGAAGGATGAAGGTTTTTCGCCGAGGCTTTCAACGGCGTCCGCGATCGTCAGCCGCCGTAGGGAGGGACGGGAGATCTTGATGCTCGCGGACTTCGGCTCAGGCTCGCGTTCGATAAGAGGAGTCCGCAACGCAGACCCACGAGCAGCCTTGCGGGCGACCAGTTTCTCCTTGTGTTTGCGCATCTGGCTATTGATCTTGTCAAACGACTGGTCGATCGACGCATAGAGG
Source organism: Nitrospira sp. (assembly GCA_016873525.1). Classification (GTDB taxonomy): domain Bacteria; phylum Nitrospirota; class Nitrospiria; order Nitrospirales; family Nitrospiraceae; genus SCVQ01. The sequence goes on from VGXD01000086.1 coordinate 4,039, forward strand.
TCCTTGGTCGAAGTCTTCGCTTGAATCACGGCGCCGTTGAGCGTCAAGACGACCTCGGCCGTATGCCGAAACTTCTCGACCCCCAAGATCACCTGGATGGGACTGAGCTTGGGGCCATAGTGCTCCAACCGTTTCGTGCGAGCCTCGATATACTGTTTCAACGCGGCCGTGACCTCGACATGCCTGCCGGTAATCTTCATTTGCATAGGGTCCGTTTGAACTCCTGTAGATCGACGTGAACCGCCCATCCCCCCACGATGCTCCCTCCGTCATTGCCCTCGGCCATCAGCCGGCCGGCCGCGCGCCTAGCCCTGGCGGCCGGAGCCCGCGCTAAAAAAATCTCTTGCGTTGGCTTGCGGAGGGAATGTTTTCTTCCGATCGATATTTGGCCACGGTGCGCCGGGCGATCATGATGTTATTGCGGCGCAACTGCGCGGCAATCTCCTGATCCTTGAGGGGGCGTTGGGCGTCCTCTTCCGCCACCATGCGACGAATCATGTCCCGCACCGTGACGGAGGACAACATGTCGTCATTCTGGTCCGCCCGCTGGATTCCGGCATTGAAGAAGTATTTCAGTTCGAACATGCCCTGGGGGCAATACACGTACTTATTGGACGTCACCCGGCTGATCGTCGACTCGTGCATGCCGATGTCGTCCGCAACCTGCTTCAGAACGAGGGGCTTGAGCGACTGCACGCCCTTTTCAAAAAACTGCTCCTGGAATTTCACGATGCTCCCGACCACCTTCACGATGGTCTTGTTGCGCTGTTCGATGCTGCGGATGATCCACTGCGCGCCACGGAGCTTCTCGTCCAGATAGGCCTTGGTCGTTTCCGAATGGTCCTGCTTGCTCGCGATCAATTGCTTGTAATAGGGGCTGACGCGCAACCGCGGCAACCCGTCCTCGTTCAGCAGCACCACCCATTCGCCCTCGCTCTTCTTCACGAAGACATCCGGCACGACCACATAATTGTCCGAGACGTAAAAGGGCCGGCCCGGCTTCGGCTCGAGCCCCTCGATCACGCGGGTCGCCGCGAACACCTCCTCGGTCGTCATCCCGAGAGCCTTGGCGATCCGCCCGTAATGTTTCTTTTCCAGATCCTTGAGATGGTGGGTTACGATGGCTTCGAGCAATGAGCCCTTCAATGTGATGGACCGCTCGCCCGCTTTCCCAACCATGTGGCGGTCGAGATGCCCTAATTGGATCAAGAGGCATTCGCACAGATCTCGCGCCCCGACGCCAGCCGGATCAAATGCCTGCACGTGGCGGAGCACGGTCTCGACGGCTTCCGGGGAAACTCCGGCGTCGGCCGCTAACTCTTCAATCGGCGACCTGAGATACCCGTCCTCATCCAGGTTCCCGATGATGAGCCGGCCGATGACTTTCTCCGCGTCGGAAAGTCCGGAGTGGCCCAATTGCCACAGCAGATGCTCCTCAAGCGAGGTCGGCTTGATCGCCGTCTGATCATAGGACGGCAGGTCGTCCTGGGAGGCGGAGGGATACTCCCTATCGCCCGCCCGCCGATCGCTGTCGAAATATTCCTCCCAGCCAAGTTCGTCCGGGCTGTCCGGACTATCGGGTTTGGCTTCCTCAGCCTCTCCGCTCCCCTCGGTCGGCTTGAGTTCTTTCTTCTCTTCGCCCCACTCTTCGGCCGTCGCCCCTTCCCCCTCCTCCGCCTCGACCTGCACCTCGTCCAGCAACGGATTCTCCATCAGATGCTGCGTGAGGGTCTGTTGCAGCTCCAGCCTGGACAGTTGCAACAGCTTGATCGCCTGCTGCAGTTGAGGCGTCATGATCAGCTTCTGTCCGAGACGAAGATCAAGCCGCAGTTTCATGCCGATTCCTCGATGGCCAATCCGTTTCGCTTACAACCTGAACCGTTCCCCGAGATAAATTGCCCGCGCGGTCGAACTGTTGACGATGGTGTCCGGCGAACCGGACTCAAGGATCGTCCCCTCGTTGATGATGTACGCCCGGTCGGTGATGGACAGCGTCTCCTGCACGTTATGGTCGGTAATCAGAATGCCGATCTGCTTCTGCTTCAGACGCGTGACGATCTGCTGGATATCGCCCACCGCGATCGGATCGATCCCGGCAAAGGGTTCGTCGAGGAGCAGGAATTGCGGACGGATCACCAGCGCCCTCGTAATCTCCAAGCGACGGCGCTCGCCGCCGGAAAGCGCGTAGGCCTTGCTCTTCCGAAGGGCCGTCAGATCCAGCTCCTGGAGCAGCGCCTCCAATCGAAGGACGCGCTCCTGCGGAGACAAGACCAGCATCTCCAAAATCGCCAGGATGTTTTCCTCCACCGACAAACGGCGAAAGACCGACGCCTCCTGCGGCAAGTACCCGATCCCGCGCCTGGCACGCTTGTACATCGGCAAGTCGGTAATGGCCTTGCCGTTCAGCAGGATCTGCCCCTCATCCGGCTGAGACAACCCCACCATCATGTCAAAGATCGTGGTCTTTCCGGCCCCGTTCGGCCCCAGGAGGCCCACCACCTCGCCGGCCTTCACGTCGAGGCTGACGCCTTTGACGACCTGACGGCCCTTGAAACTCTTTTTGAGCCCAGTGGCCTCCAGGCGCTGCGTCGCCGCCGGAATCGCCGAGGACGCGGAGGGCGCCTCCTGGACGCCAACGGCCGGAGCGGTCCGCATCAGCGGTCTCCCGCCTGATCTTGGTCGATTTGCACGCGCGAGTTCCCCTCCACAATGCTGCGGTCTTCGGCCAGGTACATCGTGATTTTCTGCCCGGTGACCTTCGTACCCTTCTGCCAGGCCACCGGCTCCCCCGTCAAGACAATCTTTTCCTCGCTCGCAAAATACAACGCCTTCTGGCTCGTCGCGCTGCCTTCGTCTTTTTCAATCCGCACATGCCCGCTGGCTTCAATCGTGTTGACGGCGCGGTTCCCGGTCGTCGGAATAATGCCGGCGTTCGACGGCGTGGGCTTCTCGCTCGCGGCGCTCCGCGCCTTGGCGCTGTCTTGAGAATGTTTGCCCGTCGTCTGCGGTTCATTGGCCTTGAACACGACCACCATGAGATCCGAGTGCACGATCAACGCCCCTTTTGTCAAGACGACCGCTCCCTCGAAAATCGCTTTGTTCTCCTGGTTCCGAACCGTCATTTTCTCGGCCGTAATCGTCGTGCGTTGGCTCTCGGCCTGGGCCGAACCAGCCGGACGCGGCTCCGCCGCCTGCACCGCCACGACCCCAAGCCAACAGACAAAGCCAACGCTACTCAGTGATTTCCACACGGACATCCTTGCCAATCTGAAACTCTTCTATTTCCAGTTTCCCCACCAGCCCGATCCCCCGCACGACCAACCCGTTCCCTGCAATCGTGACGGGATCAAGCGTCTTGATTTCGTGCACTTCATCCGCCCACATCAGATGATTGGTCGTGATCGTATAGCCGCTTTCCAACTGCACCGCAATCGGGTCCGTCTGGTTAATCAGCACGAAGTCCTTCTTCGCAAGATCGACCGTGCCGGCATCCCCTTTCAACTTCAACTCCCAGCCGTTCCTGCCGTAGAGCGTCACCAGAACCTGCTGCAGGTCCGCTCGATTTTCCGTCTCAAAGACATGGGCACGCTCTGCCTGCACTTGCCACTGCACGGCCCCGTTTCGAGATTGGGTAAATTTGAACTGATCGATGCCGGCGTCAGCCCGACCGCTCGCTCCTGGGCTCGCCGAACTGGGGGGCGGGACGGGCTCCACACGAGTCACCAAAAGATAGATTAGGAAGGCCGCAAGCGCACCCGCGAGACCAAGCAAACCGCCTCGGACCCAGCGCTGCCACATCAGGTCACCCAAATCAATTGTTTAGCTAACCATGATGATTCGGGCACGATACTAGCATACGAGGCAAGGCAAGTAAACCGATGGCACGCCATTCGGATGGCAGGAGCCACCCGAGACGGCGCACCACGGAGTGCTGTGTGCAAGAAGAGGGAGGAGCAAACGCTTGGATAACCGGCGGAAATACGTTTACGAAGCCTCTTTGGTTTTGACGGCCTTCGCGGCCGGCGCAGGAGCGGCCTTAGGCGACTTCT
>VGXD01000087.1 GCA_016873525.1 Nitrospira sp.
CTTCTTTACCCAGGAAGGCCGCTGCCATCTCCTGCAAACGGTTGACCGTGGGATCTTCCCCATACACGTCGTCGCCGACGGGAGCAGCGGCCATGGCCTCCCGCATAGCCGCACTGGGTTTAGTCACGGTGTCGCTTCGCAGGTCGATCATACCGGCATTCTAAGGGAATTCAGAGGAGGGGAACAAGTGCTAAGGGCCGGGCGGGAGCTTTTGCTGCCGAAGGCCTCTTCGAGGACACGTGACTTCAAGCAGATGCGGGCGGTCTGGAACGGGACTTCGCCGGAGGAGCGGGGGCGCACGGTGCGACGAATAAGGAGCACCACGTCTGTGCGCGCCGCCGAGTCGGTGAGGCGGCCGGGTCTTTCCCACCGAGGCTCTGCCGAGAAGGAAAGCGGAAACTGACTGAGTCCGCGAAGGAATTTCCGAAGGCTTCCGCTCGGCAGAGCCCGGAAGGGCCGCTCCGGGAGGCGCAGGAGCAGCGAGCCCTGCCACATGCCCCTCCTTTTTGACTCTCTTTGAATGCGAATGTTATAGTCCCGCCAAAGTACACACGTTTCACGCATCACGCTTCACGAATCGCGGGGTTAACATGGTTGAAGTGCCGGTTAAAATCTACGTGGCAAACCTGGCAAAGAAGGCCAGAGAAGCGGTCAGGCCTCTGTCGCTCTTGTCCGGCACCGCCAAAATCCTGGCGTTACATGCCATGGCGGATCGGTTGGAAGCCGAGAAGGAGGCCGTCCTGGCGGCCAATCTGGAAGATGTCGAGGCGGTCGGGAAAAAGTTGGAAGGGGAAACCAACAAGAACACGGTGAAAGCGGCCGTGGACCGGGTCCGCATCACCGCAGAGGACGTGCATGAGATGGCCTTGCGCCTCCGCGAGGTGGCGGAATTGCCCGACCCGGTCGGAGAGATCACGAAAGTCTGGCGCCGCCCGAACGGCATGCAGGTGAGCCGGGTGCGGGTGCCGATCGGGGCCATCGGGATCGTGTCGGATTTGGGCCCCAAGCATACGACCGATGCGGTGGCCTTGTGTTTGAAGTCTGGCAATGTCTCGATGGTCCGTGGAGGGATCGAGTGGGCTCGTTCCAGCCAGGTCATCGGAACGTTGTTGCGCGAGGCGGCCGAATCCTGCGGCGTGCCGGCCGGGGCCATGACCTTTCTCGAACGGACCGAGAAGGAGGCGGCGCTGGAACTGCTGCGCCAGAACAAGTACCTGGACGCCATCATCCCGCGAGGCGGCGCCGGACTGCGCAAGACGGTCATGGACCAGACGCGCCTGCCCATCCTGTGCCACGACGCGGGGGTCTGCTATGTCTACATCGATGCGGAGGCCGACCTGCCGCTGGCGCAGAACATCGTCGTGAATTCCAAGGCCCAGCAGCCCTCCGCCTCCAATGCCGCCGACATGGTGCTGGTGCATCAGTCGATCGCGCGGTCTCTGCTGGGCGCGCTGGTCCGCCGGCTGCTGGATGAATTCAGTGTGGATGTCTTGGGCTGTCCCAAGACGATGGCCTTGGCCGGTTCCTTTTCCTTCAGCAATTATAAAAACCTCAAGGAAGCGACGGAGGAGGACTGGGGCCGGCAGTTTCTGGCTCCGACCCTCGCGGTCCGGGTGGTCAAGGACATGGACGAGGCCGTGGCCCTGATCGCCCAGTATGGGCTGGCCCATACCGCGTCGATTGTCACGAGGGACTATGCGAACGCGATGCGGTTCGTGCGCGAAGTGGATGCCAGCGCGGTGTTGGTGAACGCCTCCACACGCCTCAACGACGGACAGGAACTTGGATTGGGCGGGGAGATCGGCACGAACACCCTGCGTGTCCATGCGCGGGGCCCCATTGCACTGGAAGAATTGACCTGTCAGAAATACGTCGTGCTGGGGACCGGGCAGCTTCGCCATCCTCACCCAGTTCCTGTGGCCTATGAAGATGCGATCATGTTGAAAAGGCCCTCTTGAGAAGCTCTCAGCGATCAGCCGTCAGCTCTCAGCCAATGGCCTCAGCAAGCTTGAGCAGATGCTGATCGCTGAAGGCTGATCGCTGATTGCCCGCCGGCCACGCATGCGCGCCCCACTGTCGAACAGAGACCTCCAGGCAGAGTTAGCCGAACATCTGAAATGGTGGGGACTCCGCCGCTTCGAGTCCGACGAGGCCTACTTTCAATGGCAGCGAGGCACCCTTGGCCGTGACGACCTTGCCGAACTGAGCCGCCTGGCCGAGCGGAAGCGGGCCTCGGACAAGGCGGCCGACGAGATTGCCTTCTATGATCGAACGGCCGGTCCACGTGTCCTGCCGGTCCTCTACAGCCAGCGGTTCGATTACTACGCGACGGTCGGTCTCCTCATCGCCCAACGGATTGCCGAACGAATCGAGCGCCACCGATCCGATTGCGGCACCATCCCCTCGGCCCTCTCGGTCCTTGATTTCGGATGCGGGATCGGGCTGTTGACCACCTTCTACGCCAGACAATTTCCCTCCCTCTCGTTTGTCGGCCTCGACCGGTCTTCCGCCTCGCTCGCCGTGGCGAGGGAGAAAGCCGGCGCCTTGGGGCTAGCCAATGTCCGCTTCGACTGTCTTGATTTACAGGAGTCGGCTCTGACCGGCACCTACGATATCGCCATCTCCACCCAGGCGCTCTTGCAAGCGGAATTCGATCCCGGTCTGCCGAGCAAGGCTTGGCACGCGTTTGAACGTGCCGTCGATGCAGAAGCTCAATCGCGCTTCGAGGAACGGACCGGGCTCGGCGCCAGACTCGACCGTCTCTGTGCGGTGCTGGCCTCGGACGGCTGTCTGATCCTCCTTGAGAAAACCCGCCAACTTGCCAGGCGGATTCCCTTCCAGCGCGCCTTGGCGGAACGGGGGCTCGGACTGTTGGCTCAGCCGGAGCCCATCCGGTATCGGGTCGTGGAGGAGCTGTCCGACGACGGTCCCTTGTATGTGCTGGGACGGTCTTCTCGCGACGCGGGTTCGGCTGGATTGGCGACGGGATTCAATTGGGATGAGACCCCGGAGCCGATCGAAGAGGGGACCATCTACCGTTGCCGCGATGCTTCAGCCGAATCGGTCTACAAGCGGCTGCCTGAACGGGTGGCGGGCCGAGAAACAACCTGGGTGGAGGCCCAGGCCGGTTCGGTTCGGGCCGAATGGGGACGGTTCGCGGGAGTCTTGGCCTATCTCTATCTGACGGTGGGGGAGCGGTTTCACGGCATTCTGGTCGGCGGGCAGGGGAAGAACCAGGAACTCGATTGCCGCATCGGGCGGTATCTTCTCGACCCTGGGCGCAATCATGAGGGCGGGCGTCTCGACGCCGTGCTGGAGGAAACTTGGCCTCAAGCGGCATCGACCGGCGAAGAAGACCTGGCCCAGGCTCCGTTGTACGAGAACCATACGGCCTATGCTCAAGCGATCTGGGACGGGTTGCCTGGGCGTACCGTGCTGAGGAGTTTGACCGATGCAACCCCGGATGGGGGACAGCGACGGGTCGAGCTTGGGAGCATTGCCGGCCCTGGGCTCGTCTACCTATACCAGGCGACGACTTTCGACCAACGGCAACTGGTCTTGGTGGAGCAGGAACGGTCTGGGTTGTTGGAGATGTACTATCAAGAGCTTGCATCCGAGGGAGCCTCCGCGGCAGGATGAAACCGAGCTTGCCGGAATCGGGCCTTGACCATCGTCGTCCGGGGGCCATAGAATGGTCCCTCCTGTTGCGGGGAAGGATGCCCTTGCGATGAACCGGCTATGAGAATCCAGTACTCAAAGGGGACGCAAGCCACCAGCGAGTTGATCCAACTCCATCGGAGGACTTCGGCTGAAGCCGGCGGGAAACAGTCGAAGGTCATGTTGATCTTTCCGCCGGACTGGTACCCCTCCGAACCCTACCTGAGTTTGCCCACCTTGACCGCCGTCCTCCGGGCTGCCGGACACCAGGTCGTCCAGAAGGACGTGAACCTTGAAATGTATGACTGGTTTTTCAGCGGCGACTTTCTCCGTCTGGTCTTGAGGCGGGTCCCCAAACAACTGGACCGGCTGCGCAAACTCTCGAACAAGCGCGGGCTGGAAGACTGGGAGCAGGATCTTCAACTTGCCCTCTGCGACCTGACGCGCGACCGGATCGCCGCGCTGACCGAGAAGGCGGAAGCCGCCAAGAAGATCGTCCGGGGCGAGGCCTTCTACGAAGCCGACAAGCTGGAGTGGGCCATCAACGCCTTTCGCGAGGTCACGGCGGCGATCTCGCTGGTCTATGCGCCGGCGCGCATCTGCATGCCGCCGATGGAGACGGACCTCTCGTACAAAGTGTTCGTCTCCTCGGAACTGCTGGACGCGGTGCAGGACCGGCAGGTGAACGTCTACCGGGACGTCTTCGAGCAGATCCTCAAGCCGGCGATCGAGGCGGAGCGTCCCGACGTCATCGGCATTTCCATCGTGCTCCAGCAGCAACTGTTTTCGTCCATGACCTTCTGCGCTTTGATCAAGGAACAGTTCCCGCAGATTCACGTGACGATCGGCGGCAATACGGTGACGCGCCTCCGCGACGTGCTGCCGGACAAGAAGGACTTGTTTGCGCTCTTCGACAGCGCGGTCGTCTACGAGGGCGAGACGGCGTTCCTGCAACTGGTCGAGGCGGTCGGGGCGGGACGGGACCTGTCCGGCATCCCCAACCTGATCTATCGCGACGGAGCCGGCATCCAGACTTCCGCCCTCTCCTATGCCGAGGACATGGCTGCGCTGCCTCCCCCCGACTTCGAGGGCTTGCCGCTGGACAAGTACTTTGTGCCGGACCGTATCCTGCCTTATCTGGCGACGCGCGGCTGTTACTGGGGACGCTGCGAGTTCTGCGACCACGGCGAAGGCTACGCGGCCGGGTACCGGACGAAGAAAATCGAGCAGATTCTCGACGAGATTCGGTCCTTGAAGACCAAGTACCAGACCCGCTACTTTCACTTCACGGACGAGTCCTATCCTCCGGCTCTGTTCCGCAAGCTGACGAACAAGCTGGTCGAGACGAACCTGGATATCGTTTGGACCACCCACATGCGCTTTGAGAAAAGCTTGCTGGAGGAGTCCGTGTGGAAACAGGCGGCGGAGTCCGGCTGTCGCTACCTGCACTTCGGATTCGAGTCCGGCAACGAGCGGGTCTTACAGCTCATGGACAAGGCTACCACCGGCGACGTCATCCGCCGCAGCCTCGAACTCTCGACCAATGCGGGGATTTGGAACCATGTGATGGGCTTCTTCGGCTTCCCCGGCGAGACGAGGGAGGATGCCCTCTCCTCCATCCGGTTCCTGGAAGACAACAAGGAACTGGTCCATTCGATCGGGTTCGGAACCTTCGATCTGAGCCGCCATACCCCTGTGGCCAAGCATCCGGACAAGTTCGGGGTCACGCCCTATGTGAACCCGGAGTGGGACCTGGCCCTGGACTATTACTACACGGTCAAGACCGGGCTCAGCGTCGAGGAGGCCGAACGGGTGTTCGAAGAATTCGAACGCCGCCACTATCAGGGCTGGGACTTGCGCATCTTCGTCCGTGAATACATCTTCCTCTACGTGGCGCGGTTCGGAACGGCCGCGCACCAGACCCTCCAATTCAAACCCGCAGCCGTGGGGGTGGGCGGGCCGAGTTCTGCGGCGGGAAAAGTCTGCTGATCTGATCGGCAACGGCCGCGTCTCGGCGCGGCGTGGCCGGCGTAAAGGAACCCTATCGCGTGGGCAGAGACCTCATCCATATCGACGGGTCTGAGCCGAAACAGGCTTCGTCCGGCAAGGGACAACGCAAGCTGAAGACCCTGCTCCTGTTTCCGCCTGAGTGGGTGCCCACGGCGCCCTATCTGGCCTTGCCCAGCCTGACGGCCGTGTTGCGCCAAGCGGGGCACGCAGTCGTCCAGAAGGACGTCAACATCGAAATGTACGACCTCTTTTTCAGCGACGCCTTTCTGATCTGGGTCAAGGCGCGTATGGCCATGCAATGGCGGGCGCTGGAGGAGAAGGAACGGAGCGGCTGGCTGACGGAGCCGGAAGCCGAGCAGAAGGCCTGTCTGGCCGCCAAGCTGACGGTGGATTTATTCGACCTGATCGGCCAGGCCGAATCCGCCAAGCGGACCGTCCGTGGCGAGGGGTTCTACGATGCCGATACGCTCGGGAAGGCCCTCGACACCTTCCGCGAGGTGATGCAGTACATCTCGGCCGCCTATTATCCCGCCTCGATCGTTTTCTATCCGATGGAAAGCAACTTGGGCTACCGTCCCGGCGTCTCGCGCGAAGTCTTCGCTTGCCTGGATGACGAACGGGTGAACGTCTATCGGGACGTTTGCCGGCAGTTGGTGCTGCCGACCGTCGGCAAGGAGGCCCCGGATGTCGTCGGGGTTTCCATCGGCACCCAGATGCAGCTCCTGGCCGGACTGACTTTCTGCAAGATGATCAAGGAGGCCTTCCCGCAGGTCCATGTCACGGTCGGGGGGAACGTCATCACCCGTCTGCAGGAAGAGCTGCCGAACCACGAACAGTTTTTCACCTCCGTGTTCGACTCCGCCATCATGTACGAAGGCGAGCACGCCCTGTTATGGCTCCTGGAGGCCTTAAACGGCGAGCGGGAGTTGAGCGCCGTGCCCAACCTCATGTATCGCGATGGGGCGGGGATCCACGTGAGCCGGGAGATATATACCGAAAAGACGGCGTCCCTCCCTCTGCCGGACTTCGAGGGGCTTCCGTTGGACAGCTACTTCGTGCCGGTGCGTATCCTGCCCTACCTGGCTACCAGAGGCTGTTATTGGGGCCGCTGCACCTTCTGCGACCACGGGCAGGGCTATTTCGACCAGTACCGAGGCCTCCCGGCTCAGGAGGTCGTCAGGCAGGTCAAGGCCCTCAAGGAGAAGTACCACGCCACGCATTTTCTCTTTGCCGACGAGTCCTATCCGCCGGCCTTGTTCAAGAAGGTCTCGCAGCTCCTGGTCGAGCAGCAGGTCGGGATCAAGTGGACCACGCTGATCCGGTTCGAGGAGACGTTGCAGGAACAGGATATGAAGTTGGCGGCCCAGGCCGGGTGTTGCACGCTCTATTACGGCATGGAGTCCGCGAACGAGCGGGTGCTGGGTCTCATGGACAAGCACGTAAAAAAACCCGTCATCGAGCGCAACCTCAAGGAAGCGGCCCAGGCCGGCATCTGGAACCACGTGATGGCCTTCTACGGCTTCCCCGGCGAGACCAGGGAGGAGGCCGAGGAGACCAGGCAGTTCATCGTGGAGAATCAGCCGTTCATCCACTCGGTCGAGCTGTTTTACTTCGTGGCCTATCGGCATACGCCGATGGTGCGGAACCCGGAGCAGTTCGGGATCACGATCCACAAGCAAGCGGAATACGATCTGCCCCTGGATTACTACTACACGCTCAACGAGCCGACGAGCCTGACCTGTCTGGATGCCATGCAGCTCTGCGAGGAGTTCTACCACAACGATTTCGAGCCCTGGGCCGTGCGGGTGAACGCCCGCGAACACGTCTTCCTTTACATTTCCAAATATGGGACCAATCAACTGCCCCAAATCTACGCGAAGCGCCGGGCAGGGGAGGCGGTGTCCGCCACAGCCGGCGTCTCCGGTCTGGTGACCTGGCCCGTGGCCAGGGGAGATGCCGAAACGGGAAAAGAGGGCGAGTCGACCATGACCCGCGTGGTGAGCCATTCCGTTGCGTGAAGCGGTGCTCGTGAGCCGCAAGGGGAAAAAATGATGCGCATGTCCTCGGCAAGGCGATTCCGCGCTCTATGCGTCACGTTTCGCGTCAGGCCCCGCGTTTAGCCGTGCAAGGAGCAGGTCGTAGGCGGCTTGGATTGCCTTGGTCGTGGCCTCGCCCTTTTTATACATCTGCATGTACTTGCGCGGGTTGTTGGTCAGGCTTGCGTAGCGGGGCGGGTGCCAGGTGGCGAGCAGCTCCCGGCGCGTTTCCTCCAACCATTCGCGTGTGAACGGCTCCGTTCCACCGAACAGGCGCAAGGCGCGATCGAGGTCTTCCTGCTGCATGGGAGTTTCCTTGAGGGCGTGTGATGGATCAAACCTCGTGCAAGTCTGGCAAACCG
>VGXD01000088.1 GCA_016873525.1 Nitrospira sp.
GCGGTGCTGTCCATGGAGCGGTTCACGACCATGCAGACCTCGCGCGGCTGCCCCTGGCCTTGCGTGTTCTGCGACATTCCGGTCTTCAACGAAGGCAAGTGGCGTTCCCGGAGCCCGCAACACGTCACGGCGGAGTTCAAGTATCTTCAGGCGCTCGGCTACGGCTCGGTCTATTTTGTGGACGATCACTTTCTCTTGCAGCCCAAGCGCATCGAGGCGATTTGCCAAGGCGTCGTGGACAACGACATCACCATCCAATGGGGCTGCGAGGGGCGGGTGGATTCGGTGGCCCAGCACCTCTTCCCGGCCATGGCCAAGGCCCATTGCCGCACCCTCATGTTCGGCGTCGAGAGCGGGAGCCAGAAAATCCTGGACCGGTTGCAGAAAGAACAGACGCTGGCAGAGGTGAACACGGCGGTGGTCAACGCCAAACAGGCCGGCATTGAGATCGTGCACGGGTTCTTCACGGTCGGCAATCCGGACGAGACCGTGGAGGACATGCAGGCCACCTTCGACCTGGCTTCCACGCTTCCCCTGGACACCTTCGGGTTCAACCGGCTCTGCGTCTACCGAGGCACGCCGCTCTGGCAGGAGTATGTGAAGCGGGGCTTGGTGAGCGAACAGACGGATTGGTACAAGTATTTCAAGTGTTCCGAGATCGATCCCACCTGCCTCCCAGGTCCAACGATCAATGCCGTGCGTCAGGCCGGGCTGCGGCGACTCTTCATCTACAAACTGCTGCACTATCCGGCGCAAACCTACCGGCTGCTCCGCCGGTTCCTCCGCTACATGCCGGTGCGCGACGTGGTGTACCTTCTCGTCAAGCCGTTCCTCGGGCAGAAAAAAGGCGCGACCAAGGCCGAAGTTCTGTCACGCGCCGTGGAGCATGGAGCGATGAAAGATGCGGCAGCGAACCTGACGCAGCTTGCCGACGAGGTGCTCGATCATGTGTTGCAGGAGTCGAAAGCCGAGCGGCTCCGCATTCAACGGGATGCGGAAGGCAGGCGGGAGTTGCCGCAGGTCACGGTTCGGTAGGAGCCCATCCGTCAGACCGAGACTCCCCAGAGGGTCTTGGCGGCCATCCCGATCCCATAGGTCACGCTGACCGCGACGGTAATGATCACCAGGTTCATCAGGATGCGTCGCTTGATGTCCATGCCGGAGAGGAAGGCCAGCAGGGTGGAGATCACGATGACCATGCCGCCGGACGTGAGCAGAGATACCAGCGCATCCTTCGCCCCGAACAGGACCGGCAGCACCGGGACCAGCGCCCCCACGATATAAGCCCCGCCCACGAAGAAGGCGGAAGCCAGGGGTTGCTCTTCCATCTCGGAGGAGCCGGCCTCCTCGCCGAGAAATTGCTTCTTGTCACATTCGGTCGCTTTGACTTCCTTCTCCGAGTTCAAGGCCGCATAGGCGCCGGCCGCCATGGACAGAGCCCCGGCCACGGCCGTGGTCAAGGCAGCGATCAAGACCGTCGCGGCATCGCCGAAGGCCCCGAAGAACCCGCTGACCGCGCCGAGAATTTCCACCAAGCCGTCGTTCAGCCCCAGAAAGATGTTCCTGATCTTCTCCGGGTTGATCTTCCGCTCGGTCAGTTGCGTGACCAGCACGTCCTCGTGCTTGAACTCGTCGAGCAAGATGCCTTCCAGCGCGTGGCCCAGCGGCTGGCCCTTGTAGCTCTTCCAGAGCGACAGGTACTTGCGCACCCCATAGACTTCGATCGCCTCCAGCACCAGATGCACCGCCGTCGCGCCGAAGAGGCGGCAGACCAAGAGAATGAACCGCAGCTTGAGCTTGCGGCCGAGATCCAGGGTGGCGAGCTGGCTGTTGAAAAACTTCTGCCAGAAGGCCAGGTGCTGGGTCTCGACCAGGATCAACTCATCCAGGACCTGCTGCGTGTCCTGCTTCGTGATGCTCCGCAGCTCTTTGTAGAGCGACAGGTCGAACAGCTCTTCCAAAATGAGCGTCCGGGCAAGTTTGGGGTCCTGCTGAGAGGCCTGGCTCATGAGAAGGAATTATAGCAGGGATGGGAGCGGGAGGCTTGTCCGGCGCCGGTTCTTACCCGTTGGAGGAGACGCAGTCGAGGGAACGAACACGCAGGACCGACTGCTGGTCGAAGTCCTTTTTGTACCTGCGGATGATGGTCTGCATCGAAGTCTCGTTGTCTGTACCGGGGGGATGGGCAATTTGCAGCACGTACGACGCCTGCCGCGTGATCGTTCCGTTCGCCCCTCTCCATTGGCCGTCTGCGCTCCAGAAGGTGAGTCCTGCCGGGAACAAGGGCGTGACCGTCCGTTCAACGAAGGTGCGCCACTCTTCGGGAGTCACGTTGTGCGCGACGCCGTCTATCGTCCTGTCGGTGCCGAAATAGAGTGTCTCCATGACCCAGCGCTCGCCCTGAGGACAGGCCGATTCCTGGTTCGAGGCACAAGCCCCGACAAGCAGCATCAGCGCAAGGAGGCCGATTACCTGAATGCGAATCATCCTGGCGGAGATGGGGGCGGACAGGTGGTGAGTCAGCATAACGAGGCCGGATTATAGCAGAAGCGGGGAAGCAGCTAAATCAGCGGATGCCGAGGGGGTGGCTGAGGCGCCGTTCGTCGTTTCGTGCCAGGCCATGACTTTGTTGGCCGGAAGTGCTATTGTGAGCACACGCAATAGCCGATGCAGATCGACGACATTCACAAGCTCGTCAGGGCCGGTCGGTATGAAGTGAGCTTTCACGCCCAGCAGGAAAGGCTGGAAGATGATCTGGACATCAGCGAAGTTGAAACCGCCATTTTGTCCGGCAAGATCATTGAGAACTACCCCGACGATCCTCGCGGACCCAGTTGTCTCGTTTCGGGGCAAGCTGGAAAGAAACCAGTACACGTGGTCGTGGGATGGGCGCGGACGCAAGACACGAACGATCGAATATTGAGAGTGATCACCGTCTATACCCCCCAAGCGCCGAAATGGAGCGATCCGTGGACCAGAGGAAAGAAGCCATGACGCCCTTTGCTGATTGCACCTTTTGCGGAGGAGCCGTGGAAGAGCGTCGGATCGACTATGATTACCGTCGCCAAGGCCAGCTACTCATTATGAAGAATGTGCCGGCCGGCGTCTGCCGGCAGTGCGGCGAGAAGTACTTCAAACCGGATGTCCTGAAGCAGATGGACCAACGCTATCACGACATCGTGGACCGCCATCAAAAGCCAGAAGAGGTCGTCGAAATCCCCGCCGTCTCGTTTTAACCGGCCACCCTTCTGAAATTATCCAGCCGATTTTCAGACTGTCGGTGGATTGAGAGTCGATTGAAACCAGCCACGGTGCACAGGCCTGAAGCGCCGTTCGTCCGCTGGCGTGATCAGCAATCGCTATCCAAATACTCCGCCCCCCCTTTCATCAACCCCAGGCTTGAGTCAGGTTTGCTTCGCCATGTTCGAGGCGGTCCGCGAGGGCGCGAAGGGCAAGGGCTTGAACGGCTGCCATGGCCCCTTCCCGAGTTGAGCCGTAGGCCAGCACGCCCGGCAAGTCCGACACTTCGGCAATCCAGCGTCCGTCCTCTTCCTGCTCAAGTTCAATCTGGAATTTTGTCTGGCCCATGAACACAGAGTAGCCCTGACAAGTTTAAATTGCAAGCTGCCGCGCGAGGGCGGGGGAAGGGCGTCGTTCGTATCTCGTGAAGCGTCGTTCGTCCGCCGGCGCCAGCGACAGACCGTCTGTTCTACGGCGGGATCGCACTCCGAAAAGGCTTCCGACCCCTCTTCTTCCTCCCTTGCAATTGCCAAATTCAAGACCTGACCCCATACTCTGCGCCCGGTCATAGTGGAGTGCTGACCGAACTAGGCTAGAAGATGGGAACTTTTACGAACGAACAGCTTCCTGGTAAGGATTTGATCAGCAGCAAGGCTTCCAATTCCGATTTCAGTTGAAATGCTTGTGGTTTGAGCTTTTGGGCTTCTTCTAAAAGAGGCTGAAAGAGGTTCCTATTCGAATCTAGAAGCTCTTGGACAACGGTGAGGCATCCATCTATTTCCTCTTTCGTGCCTCTGGCCAGTTGTTTATCACCCCAAATGGCCATAGTATCGTGAGCAGTTTGCAGCCATATAGAATTGGATCGCACACACCAGAGTCGCTCGTAAATAAAAATGGCTAACCAGTAATAGTCGGCCCAAGATCCTTCTTGCCCTAGATCACGAATTTGTGGAAGCCTGAGTTTCTCTTCGAGACTGTTTCTGAGGGTTACCGCTATCTCAAGGGTTTTAGTCCCGATCCCCTGAAACTCGCGAACAAACTGTTCCCATCTCACGATGGTTTCAGGAAAATGGTTGGTTCGGCAGTCGTTGTACAAATGCAGAAATCTTTCCTCATGTTTCTGCCAAGAGATATGATTCCCAATTGTTGTGGGTAGTGAAGGCTCTGGATCACGTAGAGCTAGATACCCTTGATATTCAATTCTTGACTCGCCGAGAATTGTACTTCCCGAATAAATGGGGTCCTGCTTTTTAAGTAATATTCCGTTCCACCTCTCTAGCACTTCCAGATAATAGTCCGTCGTCTCGGTTTTGAGATGACGAATAACACCTTCTTTTATCTCGTGAAGATGGGGTTGCTGAGCTTCGTAACGGCGACGGAAGTATTCGATGAAAAATGGTATGAGAATGACTGCTACGGCCGTCACGGCTGTGGCAATCGCAGTAATTGAGTCATTGCTCATCGTAGGCCGTGCTTGTGTATCCAACCTCGTCCGCAGACCATTTTCTAGCAGGCAAACTCCACCACTTGCCACGGGATTTGTCAAGCCTTAGCGGACGTAAGGGAAGAAACAACAACTAAAAAGCATATGGCAGGTAGTCACGAGTGACCATACGCGTGGAGCGAAGCGGTATGGGCGTTCCGTTCGTGCGGCGCACCGGAGGGGTGCGCGATGCGAGGAATAACGAGCATCACGTCTGCGCACGCCGGCGAGATGGTGAGCCGGCAGGGAGGGCCTCCGCCTTAGTATAGAGGCGGGGAGGCTGGCTGTCCCCGTGGGTGCGGCCGTCGAGCGCAATAAAAAAGGCCGCCCGAGTTGGGCGACCTTTTCTATGCTCTTCCCCTAGCTGGGGTGCAGGGGGTGATTCCTATTGCGGCTTACCTATTCTCTGGCGGGGTGGCTGGCTGTCCCCTGAACTGCGGCCGTCGAACGAGCACCTTCTGAGCGTGCGCGTTCCGGGAGCACAAGGGGATAGCCAGCCATACCCCGTCCCCTACGTCCCCATTTCCCACGACGCCAAATACTTCTCTTGTTCTTTGGTGAGTTTGTCGATCGTCATCCCCATCCCGATCAGCTTCAGCCGCGCGATTCCGCAGACCTCTAGGCAGGTGAAAAATGATGCACGATGACCTGGGGGATCTTTTTGAAGTCGGCATCGGAGGTCAAGATCGGGAGCCCGTACTGCATGGCGCTGGCTGCGATCCAGATGTCGTTGGTGGAAATCGGTGTGCCGGCCTTCTTGAGGGCGGTTCGAATGATGGCATAGCGGCCCGCCGTCTCTTCGTCCAAAGGAGGAATCGTTACCCGGGGCGAGTCCAGAAACGCTCGCAACTCTCGCTCGTTGGTTTCTGTCTTGCTGCCCTGGAGAAAGCCCGCTCGAAGCTCGCCCAGTACGATAGGGGTTACGACAATCTCATCGACGTGCGCGAGAGTTTCTGCGGCAGCAGGGAGGTTCTTTTTGGCTGCGATGTACACGGACGTATCCAGCAGTAGGCGAGTCATTGCCAGAGTTCCGGATCGATGGTGCGTTGCTCGGCCACGAGCTTTTCAAACTCTTCGGCTTCCTTCTTCGTCCATGTTCCGATCAGATGGTCGAGGTCGTGATAGCGGGTTTTCTCTTTCTTCTTCGCTTTGCCTCCCACGGATTCTTCCAGCAGCTCAATGACCGCCTTATTGACGCTTGTGCGTTTCTTCTTGGCCCGTTGCTGAACCGTTTTGGCTACTTCAGGCGGAAGGTTTCGCAATGTGATCGCTTTCATGGCGTTACGCCTCCGTGCATCATCGGTGCATCATAACGATGCACATCATACTTCATGATCGATGGTCCGTCAAATCTGCGCCTCCCTTCATGACAGCTAATAGGCGGTAGGTAGTCTCGGCGGCTAGGGGCGTTCCATTCGGGCGACGTCCAGGATGGAACGCCCTTCTCTTTTTATTTTCTGAAGCTGGGGTTGGAAAGGACAAACTGCAAGCACAAACGGAAAGGCCACCGTTTCCGGTGGCCTTTCTTCATTGCTATTTCCTGGCAGGTGCGGCGCAGGTGCTCCTCACTGCGCGCATCGGCCGAGCACGGTTTCATCGTGCGGGGTCTGCGAGCACAGGAGTGCCTGCGCCGCACCTGCCCTCTCTTACGTGCCCATCTCCCAGGAGGCCAGGTACTTTTCCTGTTCCTTCGTCAGCTTGTCGATCGTCATCCCCATCCCGATCAGCTTCAGCCGCGCGATCTCCTTGTCGATCACCGTCGGCACCGGATAGACCTTCTTCTCCAGATTTCGGTAGTTCTTCACGATGTATTCCGCGCCCAGGGCCTGGTTCGCAAAGCTCATGTCCATGACGCTGGAGGGATGGCCCTCGGCCAAGGCCAGGTTCACCAGCCGCCCTTCGCCCAAGAGGCTCACGCGCCTGCCGTTCTTGAGCGTGAACTGCTCCACGCCGGGCCGGATCGTGCGGCGCTTGCGGCTCAGCTTCTCCAGCGCCGGAATGTCCAGCTCCACGTTGAAGTGGCCGGAGTTGCAGACGATGGCCCCGTCCTTCATCGCTGTAAAGTGCTCGCCGCGAATCACCTTCAAATTGCCGGTCACCGTCACGAAGAAGTCGCCGATCCGGGCCGCCGCCTCCATCGGCATGACGCGGAACCCGTCCATGACGGCTTCCAATCCTTTCACCGGATCGATTTCCGTCACGATCACGTCCGCCCCCAGCCCCTTGGCCCGCATGGCGATGCCGCGCCCGCACCAGCCGTAGCCGGCCACGACCACGGTGGAGCCGCAGACCAGGCGGTTGGTGCCCCGGATGATGCCGTCCATGGTGCTCTGGCCCGTGCCGTAGCGGTTGTCGAAGAGGTGCTTGGTGTCGGCGTCGTTGACCGAGATGACCGGGAACTTGAGCACCTTCTTGTCCGCCATGCTGCGCAGCCGGATGACGCCGGTCGTGGTCTCTTCGGTGCCGCCGATGACGTACTTCAAAAGGTCTTTCCGCTTGCTGTGCAGGATGGACACGACATCCGCGCCGTCGTCCATCGTGACCTGCGGCTTGTGTTCGATGGCCGACTGGATGTGCTTGTAGTAGGTCTTGTTGTCCTCGCCCTTGATTGCGAAGACGGCGATGCCGTCGTGCGCGACCAGCGAGGCCGCCACGTCGTCCTGCGTGGACAACGGATTGGAGGCGCAGAGCCGGACATCCGCGCCGCCGGCCTGGAGGGTCTTCATGAGGTTGGCGGTCTCGGTCGTCACGTGCAGGCAGGCGGTCATGCGCATGCCCTTGAAGGGCTTCTCCCGCTGGAACCGCTTTTTGATCAACCGCAGCACGGGCATGCTGGCTTCGGCCCATTCGATCTTCAATTTGCCCTGGGCCGCCAACTTGATGTCTTTCACGTCGTGATCCACGAGAACCTCCAGTGATGCGTGATGAGTGATGAGTAGTCAGTAAAAGGGGGACGGGTTGGAGAACCCGTCCCCCTTTGTCGTATCCGCTTGCGGAAAGCCCTTAGAGCCCCGCCTCCCGGCGCAGGATTTTGGCCTTGTCGGTATTCTCCCAGGTGAAGCCCGGTTCGTTGCGGCCGAAGTGGCCATAGGCCGCCGTTCGCTTGTAGATGGGCCGACGCAGCTTGAGGTGCTCGATGATGCCGCGCGGGGTCATGGGGAAATGTTTGCGCACCAGCTTGTCCAACAGGTCCGGCGAGACCCGTTCGGTGTCCTTGGTGTGGATCAGGATGGAGACCGGGTCGGCGATGCCGATGGCGTAGGCCAACTGCACTTCGCACTTGTCGGACAGCCCGG
>VGXD01000089.1 GCA_016873525.1 Nitrospira sp.
ACCCCCGACATCGGCGGCATCGTCCCCCTCCGCTCGGCCCTCTTCCGAGCCCGGTTCGATGGCCCCGCTGTTCAGCGAAGGACAACTCGTCTCGGTCGTTCCCGACCCGACCCTGCCGGCCGCAGCCATCGCGCTCACCAGCGGCGTCGATAAAAACAAGCCTGGTCCGATCGTCGGTCCAAACGATGTCTTGACCGTCGTCGATGGGGAACTCCGAAATAACGCCTGGGTCTATGCGGTCCGTACGCAACAGGGCGCCATCGGCTGGATCGGCGAGCCGCAACTCCGAGCCGCCACACCGTAACGGTCTGTCCGTCACAACCCAGCCCCATTCCCTTCCCCCTCCGGCTTGCCCATGCAGTAGCATCCGGGCATGAGGCCTGTGCTATAATGCCGCGTTTTTTCGCGTTTGCCAGAAAGTCCGACCTACATTGAGAGACGCGTTCATGCTTCGGGCAATCGTGTTCGATTTCGACGGCGTGGTGGCGGACAACGAGCCGATTCACTTCGCCATGTTTCGCCGGGTGCTGGGCGAGATCGGGCTGCCGCTGACCGAGGCCGAGTACTACGCCACCTACCTCGGATACGACGACAAAGGCTGTTTTGCGGCGGTCCTCGCGGCCCATGGCCGACCGGCTCCCAAAGCGCTCGTCGACGAGTTGATCGACCGCAAGGCGCGCGCCTATCTCGATCACATCAAGCAACACCTCGTCATTTTTCCAGGCGTGCGCGAACTGGTCCGCGATGCAGCCAGGCGATACCGCCTGGGCATCGCCTCCGGAGCGCTCAGACACGAGATCGAGTTCATCCTGGAGCAGGCCGGGATCCGGAAGGAGTTCGAACACATCACCAGTTCGGAAGATGTCTCACAGGGCAAGCCGGACCCGGAAGGGTTCTTACACGCGCTGGCGGCGCTCAACCGACAGACCCCTCCCGGTCAGCCAAGGCTCGCCGCCGCCGATTGTCTGGTGATCGAGGACTCGATTCCCGGCATCCGCGCGGCCCACGCCGCCGGCATGAAGGTCCTGGCTGTGGCCAACACGCATACGCTGCAAGACCTCCACGAAGCGGACGCCGTCACGACCTCGCTCGAACTGGTCGATCTCGAGGCCCTGGCCGCCAAGCTGTGGACCCCGCACCAGAAAGGATCGGCCCAATGAGGATCTGCTCCCTCCTGCCAGGGGCCACGGAAGTCGTGGCGGCACTGGGGCTGGCCGACGAGTTGGTCGGCATCAGCCACGAGTGCGACTATCCCCCCGAGGTGAGGCGCAAGCCGGTCCTGGTCCGCTCCGTCATCGACGCGGAACGAACGGCCAGCCGCGACATCGACCATCGGGTTCGCGAGACGCTCAAGCAGGGCGACCGCCTCTACGCCCTCGATGAGCCGCTCTTTACCCGGGCGCAGCCGGACCTGGTCATCACTCAGGACTTGTGTCAGGTCTGCGCCATCACGCCGCACCAACTGCATCGCGCCATCGAGGCCCTCCCCCAGGCGCCGCGCCTCTTGACCTTAAACCCCACCACCCTGGCCGATATCCTGGCCGACGTCGAACGAATCGGCAGTGCGACGGGGCGAGAGGCAGAAGCCTTCAGGCTGGCCGCGTCGTTACGCGCAAGGCTCGAATCCATCCGCGAGCGGGTCGCCTCGGCACAGGCACAGCCGACGGTTGTGTGTCTCGAATGGCTGGACCCCCTCTATGCGCCGGGCCACTGGGTCCCGGAGATGGTCGCCTGGGCCGGAGGCCGCAATGGCCTCGGCAGGGCCGGCATGCCATCCGAACGGATGAGCTGGCAAGATGTCCTGGCAGCCTCGCCCGACGTGCTGATTGTGATGCCTTGCGGGTTCTCGACCTCCCGTGCCATACAGGAACTGGAACAGCTTCGCCCTGCCTCCCTCTGGCCGGAATGGGAGAGCCTCCCGGCCGTCAAGAACGACCGGGTCTTTGCCGTTGACTCCAATTCCTACTTCAGCCGCCCAGGCCCGCGCCTGGTGGAGGGCGTGGCCCTGCTCGCCGCATTGTGCCACCCCTCGTTGTTCGGCAACACCCTACCGCCGGGAACGGCGCGCGTCCACTCCCGCAACCACCACGCCTCATGAGCATGACGCCATCAGAAGCCCAGGCCTACTGCGAAGCCGTCACCAAAGGAAGCGGGAGCAACTTCTATTACTCCTTTCTGTTCCTGCCTCGGGAGCGCCGCGCCGCCATGTACGCCGTCTACGCCTTCTGCCGCGAAGTGGATAGCGCCGTGGACGACGCCCCTCCCGGCAGCGACCCGCACGAGGCCCTCCGGCAATGGCGGAAGGAACTGGCCGCTGTCTATGACGGGACGCCGACCCATCCGGTGACGATCAGCCTGGCCGACCATGTGCGCCGCCTTGCGATCCCGCAGGAATATTTTGCCGAACTCATCGCGGGCGTGGAGATGGATCTCACGACCACGCGCTACGCGACCTTCGAGGAACTCTACCGCTATTGTTACCGGGTCGCCTCGGTCGTGGGGCTCATCTGTCTGAAGGTATTCGGCACCACGTCACCGCTGGCGCAGGACTACGCCGTGAATCTGGGGCTCGCCTTCCAACTGACCAACATCCTCAGGGATGTGGGATCGGACGCGGAGCGCGGACGGATCTATCTGCCGCAGGAGGACCTCGCCCGTTTTGGCTGCCACGAAGAAGCCCTCCTGACACGGACCTATTCGCCGAGTTTTCTCGATCTGATGCGATTCGAGTCAGCGCGGGCCCGCGAGTTCTACGCCAAAGCGCGAAGCGCCGCGGAACGCCTGCCGCCGGCAGACCGCCGCGCCTTGACCGTCGCGGAAATCATGCGCGGGGTCTACAGCCGCATCCTGGACCGCATCGAAGCCTCCGACTACCGCGTCTTCGGCCCCCGCATCCGTCTGGCCTCCTCCTACCGCATGGCCATTGCCGCCGGGGTCTGGATTCGATCCCTGCTGCCGTCCTGTCCCCGCAGCGCCTGAGAGGCTGGCACGCAATCCATGAAACGCCAGGTCCTGATCATCGGAGGAGGCCTTGCGGGACTGACCGCAGCCCTACGCCTGAGCAAAGACTACGCGGTGACGCTCGTAGACCAGGGCAGCGAGCTGGGAGGACGGCTCCTGGAGCCCGACACCGCAACCTGCCATAGCTTGCTCTTGGGCTATGAACAGGCGACGGTTTCCTTGTTGCAGACCCTGGGAACGGCGGCCCAGGTTCCGTTCTCGAACCACCTGGGGCTTGAATTTCTCCTGCCAAGCGGGCCATCGCGCCGGCCCCACGGGGTCCGGTGGCGCCGCCCCTGGCTGCCGGCGCCCTTCCATGCGATCCTGGGCCTGGCCTTCTTTCGCGGCCTCTCCCTTCGCGATCGATGGCGCCTCCTCCTATTGCTTGAACGGACCTGGGAAGGCGACCCACCCCTGCCGGCTGACCTGGAACACCGCACCGCCTCAGCCTGGCTGGTTGAGAGCGGCCAATCGCCCGCCGCCATCGAGCAGATATGGAACCCGCTGGCGCATTTTCTGGTCGGCAATGCCCTCGAACACATCTCGGCGGCCATCCTGATTGCCACCATGACCCGGTGTTTTCTTGCAGCCCGCCGCAATGCCGCCCTGGCAATCCTCAATCCCGGCATCCGTCCGCTCATACTGGAACCGGCGCGCGAACACCTTCTGCAAGCCGGCGCTGTCCTCAGGCTGGAGTCCGCCGTAGAACACATCCGCTTCGACACCCACCGCATCACCGGCGTCCAGCTTCGGACGGGAGGCACTCTCACGGCGGATTGGTATATTGCGGCGCTTCCGCACCGGCACCTGACGCCGCTCTTGCCGGAGCGGGCCTTGACCCGCTTTGCCTATTTCCAACACCTCACCAAGCTGACCGACACGCCGGCGTTGACCGTCCATCTTTGGCTGGACCGCCCCCCGCCGAGACCCCGCGTGGCACTGCTGGCGGGACGGCCCTTTCATTGGCTTCTCTGCCGTGCTGAAGGAACATCGACAGACCACCGCGCCCATCTCTCCCTCACGGCCACAGACAGGCCGGACTTGCTGGCCAAGCCAGACCAAGAATTGCTCGCCTTGGCCTTGGACGAAGTCAACGCCGTCTGGCTTCCGACCGGCGTTGCCGGAGTCAAGGACTATCGGATCGTCAGAGAGCCCCATGCCTTCCTCTCGCTCGGACCGGGAACGGCCGCGCTGCGTCCGCTTCAACAGAGCCCCTTCCCCAACTTATTCCTGGCCGGGGATTGGACCGACACCGGTCTGCCGGCCACCCTGGAAAGCGCCGTCCAGAGCGGAGTCCTCTGCGCCGAAGCCATCCAGGCCAAACAGACCGGCACCCCCTAGCGAACCTCCTTCCTAAAGCTGCCCCACTCAGTCCCAGGACCGACCTGCGCAACTCTGTCCTCAAGTACCGGCCCGATCGGGACGATAACGAATACAGCAGCTCATGCGCCGGTACGACAGGAGTCCCCCTAAGCCATGATGACACCCATGTCCACCCCTCTGCGCCGGCTTGCCCTTGGCCTGATCCTAGGGGCGATGATCTGGCCGACCGGTTCGACCCAGGCGGCAGCCGGCCAGGCCGTGACATCGGGCAAAGACACAGAACAAGAAACCACCATCCGGGTCTATAAGAAAGTGGCGCCCGCCACCGTCTTCATCACCTCGGCCACGGTCGGCGGCAATCCAATGACCGGACCGATGGCCGGGGGCACGACCAACGCTATCGGCTCCGGCTTGCTGTTGGACGAACGTGGCCTGATCGTGACCAATGCTCACCTGGTGGAAGGCGCCTCGAAGATTTTCGTCACGCTGTACGAAGGCGCGCGACTGCCCGCCGAGGTCGTCGGAAGCGACCCGATCACCGACCTGGCCTTACTGCGCGTCACCCTGCCCCCCGGCCGCCACGCCACCGCCGCCCTGGGCAATTCGGACCAGATCGAAGTCGGCCAAAAAGTCCTGGCGATCGGCCATCCCTTCGGGTTGGGCTATGCCCTCACCACCGGCGTGGTCAGCGGCTTCGGATCCACGCCGGACACCGCCGCCCTGATCCAGGACCGGGTGATCCAGATCAGCGCCGCCATCAACCCCGGCAACAGCGGCGGCCCCTTGGTGGATACGGAGGGACGGGTCATCGGCATCAACACTGCGCTCCTGGCCGGCGCGCAGAACATCGGCTTTGCGATCCCGATCAACGTCGCCAAAACCATCGTGGCTGAGCTGCGGAGCCAGGGCCGCATCATCCGGCCCTGGCTCGGCATTTCGGGCAGACTCCTGTCCGATGACATCATCAATCTGATTGCGCTGCCGCTTGCCAAGGGATTGCTGATCGCCGGCGTCGCCCCCGGCAGTCCCGCCGAAAGGATCGGCTTGAAGGCCGGGGAGCTGACCGTCGCCGTCAACGGCGACCCCTGGATCTTGGGCGGGGACATCCTCGTCGCGGTGAACGGCCAAGACGTCAGGTCTTCCGAGCAATACGCCTCGGTGTTTAAAAATCTGAAGGTCGGCCAAACGATCGAGTTGAAGATCAAACGCGATGGGACCACCCGCCTGCTCACCGTGACGCTGGAGGAACGCCCGCATCCGCAGATGGCGCCCGGTCAGCCCAGGGGCCCGGAGCGGGTGGAATTCCGCCCGCTGGGCTTGCGGATCAGCGCGGCAGACCCGAGCAATATCGAAATCGGTTTTTGAGGCTGTCTGGACGTACCCTTCCGTTGAGACCGCTCTCACTCCGGCCCTTCCTGTATGCCTCAGCATGCAGGCTTCAGCAGCTTGCCACTTTAAGAAGAAACCGGTATCCTTGAGTTGTTCGAAGCAGGGTCCGGGACATGCCAGATGAAAGACATTGACCAGGCACTCAAAGCGAAACGTGGCGAGATCCTCCGAATCGCGGCACGGCACGGCGCACGGAACGTCCGCATCTTTGGGTCAGTGGCACGAGGCGAGGCTGGGCCGGAAAGCGACGTGGGTTTCCTCGTCGAACTGGAGCCCGGACGAAGCCTGCTCGACCATGCCGCACTGCTCCTTGAACTTGAGGAACTTCTGGGATGTCGCGTAGACGTGGCGACGGAAAGGGGACTTCGCACGCGAATCCGTGAGCGAGTCTTGAAAGAAGCCGTGCCTATATGAAGGACGACCGGCAACGGCTGGAAGATAGCTTGGACGCTATCGAGCGTATTGAGCGCTATGCCGCCCGTGGACGCACCGCTTTCGAGAACGATGAACTCCTGCAGACTTGGATTATCCATCACATCCAGATCATCGGGGAGGCTTCCCGCAAGCTCTCCGATTCTTTCCGCCAAACCCACCCTGAAATTCCTTGGTCTCAAATCGCAGCGATGCAAAACGTGCTGGTTCACGACTATTTCCGCGTGGACACCGAAGAAGTATGGATGGTCGTTGAACGAGACCTTCCGACTTTCAAGCGCAAGATAGAGGCGATTCTCAGGACGCTCCGCAGCACTTAGCGGTTTATTCAGAGAATCCCGCTGGTGCGCCGTAGCGCCCTTCCTTCGGGAAGGGTCGGAAAGTTGACAAGCTCCCGGCCGCCGCCTAAGATGCGGCCCTGATTCGAGGCTCACCTTACCCTACGCGAGCGCAGGCATGACTCTTCAGGAGCTGGGCGAATCGCTTCACGGTTGCCAGCGCTGCAAATTATCCCGTCTGGGCCGATCGCAAGTGGTCTTTGGCACCGGCAATCCCAAGGCCGACGTCATGTTCGTCGGCGAAGCCCCGGGCTTTCACGAGGACCGGCAGGGAGAACCCTTCGTCGGCGCGGCCGGCAAGCTGTTGAATGACCTGCTCCAGTCGGCCGGCCTCTCGCGTAACGAGGTCTACATCGCCAACGTCATCAAGTGCCGCCCGCCGGACAACCGAGACCCGGAGCCGGATGAAGTGGAGACCTGCAAGCCGTTTCTCTTGCAGCAAATCGACCTGATCAAGCCGAAGCTGGTCTGCACGCTCGGCAACTGGGCCACGCAGACCATCCTGGAAAAGAAGGTGGGGATCACGAAGGTCCGTGGCCAGGCCTTTCGCCTGAAGGACTTCGTGGTCTTTCCGCTGCTCCACCCGGCCGCCGCCCTCCATCAGGGCAGCCTCCGGGAACCATTGCATGAGGATTTCAGAAAGCTGAAGGCCTATCTGGAGCAGGCCAAGAATCCTGCGCCGGCCAACCAGGCGGCTCAACCCGCTGCTTCAGCCGAGCGCCAACCGGCGCAGATGGACCTGTTTGGATCCTAGGGGGAGCTCTGTGGCGGCCGTTCA
Organism: Nitrospira sp.; assembly: GCA_016873525.1. Lineage (GTDB taxonomy): Bacteria > Nitrospirota > Nitrospiria > Nitrospirales > Nitrospiraceae > SCVQ01. The sequence goes on from VGXD01000089.1 coordinate 7,261, forward strand.
GGCCTCCGCCGGCTTCGCCTTCGCCTCTGCCGTGGATGGAGACTCCTCGGCCGCTGCGACTTCCGTAGCCTCCGCTCCCGGCTCTTCGAACCAGGCCACCAGCATCTCGTCCCACCAGGCCGCATCCACCTCCTGGCCTGGGTCCACGCCGAGCAGGGCCACGTCTTCCTTGGTGACCGCCGCGCCGACCTCCGTCGGGTTGAACTTGGCCCGATCGATGACCTCCTTCGTGGCATAGCCTCCCACAATCCACGAGTCCAGATCGGCCCGGCGCGACTTGTAAGCCTTGAGTCCGTGCTTCAGGTAGAGAAAGATCGCGCGCTGAACGTCGTCTCCCACACCCGTCGCCGAAAGACTCAGGGTCTTCTCGATCTTTTTCCTCCACTCCCGCTGGTCATAGCGAGACGTGACGAGCTGCAACATGCGTTTGCCGTCCTCAACTCCCAGTGGCATTTGAACTCCTTGTCATTGTGAGCCGGAAAGTCTGAAAGTTGGAAAGTTTTCAAGTCGTGCCGGAGAAGGTCTGGCCTTGCGACTTGACGACTTTTAGACTTGGCAACTTTCAGACTGCGCATGCCTATGCGCCAAGATGTTGTTTGAAAAATGCCAGAGCCCTGGTCCAGGCGTCCTTGGCCTCAGCGGGCTTGTACACATCCTTCCGGGTGTCGTTGAAAAACGCGTGGGGGGCGCCGGGATAGGTCTTGATGTCCCCCGCCTTGCCGTACTTTTTGA
>VGXD01000090.1 GCA_016873525.1 Nitrospira sp.
AAGGAGGCGATATTCGGCCCGAGAAGTGAACATGCGGTAGGGCTCGCGGGCATCCTTGGTGATGAGGTCATCGATCAGCACGCCGATGTACGCCTGCGAGCGATCCAGAACCAACGGCGCCTCGCCGCGGACCTTCAGGGCGGCATTGATGCCGGCCATGATTCCCTGAGCGGCGGCTTCTTCATAGCCTGATGTCCCGTTAATTTGCCCGGCGTGGTAGAGCCCCTCTACCAGTTTGGTTTCCAACGTCGGGTGCAGTTGACGCGGCGGAAAATAATCGTACTCGATCGCATAGCCTGGCTTGAGCATTCTGGCCTCCTCCAGGCCAGGAATGGTGCGGAGCAGAGCCGCCTGGGCATCGATGGGCAGGCTGGTGGAGATCCCATTGGGATAATATTCGTGCGTGTCGAGCCCCTCTGGTTCGATGAAAATCTGGTGCCGTGGCTTGTCGGCAAAGCGCACGACCTTATCTTCTATCGAAGGGCAATAGCGGGGTCCCACAGACTCGATGACCCCGTTGTACAGTGGAGACCGGTCAAGGCTGCCACGGATGATGTCGTGGGTGGCCTGGTTCGTATGGGTCAGGTGGCAGAGCATTTGTGGCGTGGTAATCCGCTCCGTCCGGTAGGAAAACGGAGGGGGGGGATCATCGCCTGGCTGAGGGACCATGGCGTCGAAATTAATGGAATCCCGATCCAGGCGAGGCGGAGTCCCTGTCTTGAGTCGCCCAACCTCGAACCCCAAGTCCCGCATACAGTCCGAGAGGTGTTCGGCCGAGGCCTCCCCTGCCCGTCCTGATGGGAAGTGGCTCAGACCGATGTGAATCAATCCCTTCAGGAAGGTTCCCGAGGTGAGGATCACGGCCCGCGAGGAGATTGCGTCGCCCGTCCCAGTCACAATGCCGGTGACCACCCCGCCATCCGTGACCACGCGGTCCACCGTGCCACAGGCGATCCGGAGACCAGCTTGGCGGCGAAGGGTGGCCTGCATGGCCTGGCGATAGAGGCGCTTATCGCATTGGGCCCGCAGGGCCCTGACAGCCGGTCCCTTGCTGGTATTGATCATGCGGAATTGAATGCCGGCCTGGTCGGTGTTCCGCGCCATCTCGCCGCCGAGGGCATCGACTTCCTTGACCAGGTGTCCCTTGGCAATGCCGCCGATGGCGGGGTTGCAGGACATCTGGGCGATTTTGTTTTCCTCCATGGTCAGCAAGAGGACTTTGGCTCCCATGCGAGCCCCGGCCAGCGCCGCCTCGCACCCGGCATGGCCTCCGCCGACCACGATGATGTCATAAGAATTCGACACGGGTCCTCACTTGCCGATGCAGAAATCCCGAAAGATACGGTCCAGAATGTCGTCCGTTGACACGGCGCCGGTGATTTCGCCCAGGGCATCGATGGCGGCGCGAAGATCCATGGCCACGAATTCCCCGGGCAGCGTCTTCTCTATGGATGAGGCCGCAGCGGCGAGTGATGCGGCCGCTTTCAGCAAAGCAGCCTGGTGCCTTACGCTGGAGACCATGGCGGCCTCGCCAGGCTCCAAGTCGGCACGGAGGAGCAGGGCACGAATGGCGTCCCTCAAGCGATCGAGTCCTTCGCCGGTTTTCGCGGAAAGCGGGACGAGCGGGAGCGGCTGAGATTTTTCCGGCCCGGCGGATTCGGCCAGATCGGCCGGCGATATTTGTGAGGGGAGGTCGCACTTGTTCATGACGATCAGCCGCTTTTTATCGGGGTACTGGGCGAGCAGGTCCCGATCCTCATCGCTGAGGGGGCTTGATCCATCGAGAACAAGCAGCAGGACCTCAGCTTGTTCCATGGCGGTCCGACTTCGTCTGACGCCCTCCTGTTCCACTGGATCGTCCGACTGACGCAGCCCCGCTGTATCCAGCAGGCGAACCGGCATACCCCGGATGTTGACTAATTCTTCGATCACGTCGCGGGTCGTGCCTGGTATGGAGGTGACAATGGCGCGGTCGGCCATCAGTAAGGCGTTGAGCAGGCTGGATTTGCCTACATTGGGGCGGCCGAGAATGGCGGCGGTGACTCCCTCGCGCAGGATTCGCCCTTCATGACAGGTTTCAGCTAAGCGGGAGATCGAAGCCATCGTGCGCTGCAGGCCATCGGCTAGTTCCTGCGGTTTGATGAAGGTGATGTCCTCCTCCGTAAAATCAATGGAGGCTTCAACCTGGGCAAGGAGATTGACGAGGGTGTCGCGCAGCCGATTGACTTCCGTCGAGAGGCCTCCTCGCAACTGCTCTTGCGCCAGTCTCAGGCTGCCGGCTGTTTTGGAACGGATGGTGTCTAAAACTGCCTCGGCCTGTGCGAGGTCCAGGCGACCGTTTAAGAATGCGCGTTTGGTAAACTCGCCTGGCTCGGCCATCCTGGCCCCGCCCCTGACCATCGCATGGCAAATGGTCTGAAGCACGAAAGGCCCGCCATGGCAGTGGATTTCAACGACGTCTTCCGCCGTGTAAGAATGAGGTGCCGGCATGATGACCACCAAGGCATCGTCAATCGGTGAGGGAGCCCGGGTGCTTTCTTCAGGAGACCGGCCGGCGATGGGTTCAAGAATGTCTGCGCGGTAGAGCTGATGGCTGCGGGCCGAAGCCAGCGCTTTGCCGGACTTGAGCCTCACGAGGCCGGCAGCCACCTCAACGGCCTTCTCCCCGCTGAGGCGAAGAATACCGACGCTGCCCTCCCCCACAGGGGTGGCGATGGCGCAGATCGTATCCTGCAAAGGCCCGCTCATGTCCGGCAAACCTAGGGTTCGATGTCAGTGGTCTTTTTTCGTTTTGCGATCTGTTTCTGGCTCTCGGCGGATTCGCCTTCGGTGGCGGACTCGACTGAGGCCGAGAAGGTGGGCTTCTTGAAAATATACCGGTCCGTGACGAACTGCTGGCTGATGGTCAGCACGTTGTTGGTAAGCCAGTAGAGCACCAGACCGGCAGGGAAGGTCAGGAAGAGCACCGTCATGAAGGCCGGCAGAAGCAGCATGATCTTGGCCTGGGTCGGGTCCATCGTGGTGGGCATGATCTTTTGCTGCACGACCATGGAGATCCCCATCAGGATCGGGAGCACATAATAGGGGTCCTGCACCGAGAGGTCGGTGACCCAGAGCAGAAAGGGAGCCTGGCGCAGATCGATGGTCATATAGAGGATGTTGAAGAGCGCGACGAAGACCGGCATCTGCAGAAGCATCGGCAGACAGCCCCCGACCGGATTCACTTTGTGGTCGCGGTAGAGTTTGATCAATTCCTTGTTGAGCCGATCCCGGTCGTCCTTGAACTTGGCCTGGAGGGCGACCACCTTCGGTTGGACGAGTTGCATGTCCTTCATGGACTTGTAGCTCTTGTACTGGAGCGGGACGAAGAGCAGTTTGAGGGCGACGGTCAGCAAGATGATGGTGACGCCGAAATTGTGGGTGGCATCGTTGATGAAGCGGAGGACGTAAAAGAGCGGCTTGGCGACGGCCTTGACGATCCCCCAACTGCCGTAGATGAACCAGCCGAAGTCGATTGTGTCCTCCAGGCCGAGGTTCAAGGCCTTGAGTGTGTCGAATTCCTTGGGGCCGGCGTATAACTGCATCGAAAGGGCGGACTGATTCGGCTCGGCGAAGCGGACTCCGGCGGAGACAAGCTTCTCACCTTCCTTCTTGATAAGGGCGGCAGAGGCTCCGGTGGGAATCAAGACGCTCAAGAAATACTTGTCTTGCAGCGCAACCCAGCGGACCGAGCCTTTGCGTTCCAGCTCCGACTCCGGAGTATCTTTCTCGATTTTGTCGTCCACCCAGGAAGCCGGCCCAATCAGGCCAATGAAACCTTCACCCCATTCCACCACGCCGAAGTTGGTTCCCAGTCCGATGTCGAGGGGCCCGGTCAGCCCCTCCGTGGTCACAGAGATATCGACGATGTAACTCTGGTGATGGAACGTGAGCTGTTTCGTTATCCTGAGGCCGGACTCGGGGGAATGGTAGGTAAAGGTCAAGTGGCCGGTGGGATGGGCTGCGTCGAGCGTGGAGAAATCCCGTTCGACCTGGTAGAGACCCTCCCGCAATTGCTTGCTGACGGCTGGATCGGCCGTTCGGACAGCCAAGGGGCCGGCAAACTTGCCCCCGGCGTACATGAGCTGAATAGGCTTGGTGTTGCCGTGGTCCGCCGTCGAGTAACGCGTGAGTTCCCAGCTTTTGATTTCGGCGCCGCGATTGGTGAAGACCGCCCGAAACAGGTCAGTCACGACTTCCTGGCCCTGCTCCGCTAAGACGGAGTTGGCTGGCTTGTCCTCAGCTGGGCTGGGCGATCCGGTTGGCTGAGACGAAGCGGGTACAGGCCCTGTCTCGGCATGGGGAGCTGGCGTGGTACTCGGCAGGGGAGATTTCGAGGGGGGCGCCGGCGCCCCCCGGTCCTCGCTCTCCAGGCTGAACGGAGAGGATTGCGGCGCAAACCCCATCTGCTTGAGCAGAAAGTCGTAGCCGAGAATAATCCCCAGGGAGAGGATCAAGAACACCACTACTCGCTTTTCCATCTGTACTGGTACTCCTAGAACGGTCTTGTGCGCGTCTTGCTACTGTTCATTGGCGGATCAGCGGCGCGGGGTCCCATGGCCGTGAACGCGAACTATGGAACGGGATCGTATCCGCCGGGGTGGAAAGGATGGCATCGCAACAGTCGAAGCGTCGCCTGGCTCAATCCGCGCCGCACCCCATGTCGCCGGATGGCTTCTTCTGCATAGTGAGAACACGTGGGCTCAAACCGGCAAGCTGGCGGCAGAAACGGCGACACCCAGCGCCGATAGAGACCGATCACACCGAAACAGAAACGTCGCATAGTCCATCCGGTTCAGGCTTCAGCAGTCCTTCGCGCCGCAGAGCCTCCGCCCATAACGTCCGCAGTTGTGCATGGCGGACGGTGAGGGCCTCACGCCTGGGAAAAATGAGGACATCGCGGCCGGCCACGAGTTGCGGCCGGCACCGCCTGGCCAGTTCCCGGAAGATCCGCTTCGCACGATTCCGTGCCACCGCTGCGCCCAAGCGCTTACCGACGATCACGCCGATCCTGGTTGGCTGGAGGTCGAGCGATTTGGCTGGGCAGGAAACAAGGTTGAACAGCGGGGTCTGGAGCCGGCGGCCGTCCCGTTTGACGCGTTCAATTTCTGCGCTGTTCCGCAGGAAGAATAGAGGATCTCCCGGCGGTCTGGTCATCCGAAGGATTGCCCTTAGTTATACGGTCAGCCGCGCTCGCCCTTTGGCCCGCCGACGGGCCAAGACTTTGCGGCCATTCTTGGTGCTCATCCGCTTCCTGAACCCGTGGTCTCTTTTTCGTTTTAAATTGGATGGTTGCCGAGACGTAAAAGACATCAGTTTTCTCCTTCGCAATCGATCGACGCCAAAAAACAGGTCATTATAAGTGCCATGTCCTCATGTGTCAATCGGAGGCTCTACAATAAATCCTGTGCACATCGTAATGGTGCAGGAGAGAGGATCGCTGCTCGGTCAGTTGGATAGTGAGGCGGTTTAGTTGCTCGCCCGCCATTCTGCCCCATTCAATTAGGAAAGGGGGAGAAGATTCTCTGCCGTCGTTGCCAGTAAAGCTATGTGAATTAATAGGATACGGTTTGATGGTTTCTTGTAGACCATTGGCACTGAGCTTGCGTGGGCAAGCCTACGCAAAATTGATTGAGGGTATCGAATTTTGGCTGTGCGCCGCCTCTCTTTTTTAAGGAGGCGAGATTTTACAATGGAAGGAGGTGAAGATATATGAAGCTGTTTACTGCGATGATGGCGTTGGTTGTCGGGTTGACCTTCAGTGCGGTGACGTTCGTTCAGGCCGAGGAGAAGGCAGCTCCGGCTCCGGCAGCGGCCGCTCCTGCGGCTCCGGCGGCTCCAGCTCCGGCGGCGGAGAAGAAGGAAGAGGGCAAGAAGGTCGAGAAGAAGGGCAAGAAGAAGGCCGAAAAGAAGTAACGGCGGTCTTCTCGGTAAGGCTGGTCCCCTTCGGTCGAGTCGTTCGATCGAAGGGGCCTCCAGTCATTTTGGGCAGATTACCCCACAATGTGCGTGACGAGCTTCGTTCGGCGCGTCCGGGTTCTTGCTCAGGAAGCCTTGGCTTCCACCGCAGACAAGGCACACCCGGATGGAACGTAACGATTAAGCTGATCGAGAGGAGAACGTGATGAAGCAATGGGTTGCGTATGCACTGGCCCCGCTGTTGATGGTAGCCGTCGGCTGTGCCAAGGCCCCAACGGAAAAACTGGAAGCGGCCGACAAGGCGGTTAATGAGACCCGCACGGCCGGCGCGCCGGCATATCTGGCGGAAGATTTTGCAAAACTGGAAGGCATGATGAACAATGCCAAGAAAGAGATTGCGGATCAAGATGCCAAGTTCGCCTTTACGCGCGATTATGAGAAGGCCGAGCAATTGCTGGCCACGGTCCAGGCGGATGCCGTTAGGGTGACCGCTGAGACCGCCAAGAAGAAAGAGGAAGCCAAGGTCGCAGCCGTTCAAGCCCAGCAAGCGGCGCAGGATGCGGTCAAGACGACGCAAGGACTTGTTGCAAAGGCGCCGGTCGGGAAGGATCGCGCGGCGTTGGAAGCGATTAAAGCGGATGCCCAGGGATTGACGGCATCCTTGGCCGAAGTGCAGGCGGCGATCGACGGGGGTGATTACCTGGCCGCGCAGACGAAGGCCAAGGCCATCCAGGAAAAGAGCCAGGCGGTGTCGGCTGAAATCCAAAGCGCGTTGGCCAAGGTCGGTGGCGCCAAGAAGGGCAAGAAGTAACCTGCCTCATGCAGAACAGCCATGACCATGCGATCTGACAGGGGGCTGCGATTATTCAAGGCGGCCTGTTGTTGCCTTGTGCTGGGACTCTCGGCCTGCGTGCAGAAGGCTCCGCCTGAATTGCTGCAGGCCGTTGAGACCATGGACCGACAACTTGTGGAGGCCCAGGGGGCGGAGTTTGCCCCGGAGGAGTACGCAAAGTTTGTCGAGCATTGGGTTGCGGTGAAGGGACGGATGCTGTCCGAACAGGATGTCATTCGGTGGCCGTGGGAACCCAACCAACTGATCGCCGACTTGCGCGAGGTGCAGGAACAAGGCGAGCGGGCGGCGTCAGCGGCGGCGCAGCGAAAAGACGCGGAGCGGCGCTCGGCCGAATCGCGCCTGGCGTCGCTGGACGAACGGCTACGTCTCTTCATCGCCAGTATCGATGAGATGGGCAGCCGCGTGGTGCTCGGGCAACAGCCGATTGAAGCGGAGTTGCTGGTCAAGCAGGCGCGGGCGTTCATGGAGCAGGGGTCGTTTTCGCGTTCTCTGCACGCGGCGCGGAAAGCGTCCGAACTCCTGGACGAACAGGTCGAGCGGTTGGGACACGAATTGGGCCACTACGCCGACGAGAAGCGGGTGGGCGCGTGGCGCCAAATGGTCCGCCGCACCGTCGAATGGTCGCGCACGCACCATGCGGCGGCCATTGTGGTCAGCAAGGCCGATCGCCGGCTGACGCTGTACCGCAATGGCCGCCAGGTTGTTTCCTACCCGGTCGAACTCGGGTTTAATGGTATACTGGAAAAACGTTACCAGGGGGATGGGGCGACTCCGGAAGGGCAGTATCGGGTCATCAGAAAACGGGACCACGGGCAGACCAAATTCTATCGGGCCCTGTTGTTGGATTACCCCAATCGTGACGACCGGCGGCGGTTCCAGAAGGCTCGTGTGGCCGGAGCCATACCGGCGTCTTCGATGATCGGCGGGCAAATTGAAATTCACGGGGGAACCGATCGCACCCTCAGCCAGACGCTTGGCTGCATCATGCTGGATAATCACCAAATCGATGCCCTCTTTGAGTCGATCGACGAGGGCACGCCGGTGACGATTGTGGGCGCCGTGAACGTGACCAATTCCGTGTCGCTGGCGTTGACAGGATTAGGGCAATCTGAACGAGGCTAGCCGGTCGTGAGGAGAGGCGGGACACAAGAGCTTGCCAAGAGGTTTCT
>VGXD01000091.1 GCA_016873525.1 Nitrospira sp.
TTCGTAGGCGCTGAGATTTAATTGGCAGGGCGCATCGTAGCAGCCGTGGCAGACGGCGCAGCGACGGTCGAGGATCGGCTTGATGTCCCGCCAGTATTCGACGGAGGCGATGCCGGTCGTGGTGGGCGGAGGCGGCTCGCTCAGATCTTTTGGCGCGGGATGCGGCGGCTGCGCGCAACCGGCCAGGGCAGCCAGGACGAGGGCGAGGGCCGTTCCCATGAATGTGCGGGCTTGGGTCCGTCCGACGGGTTCTTGTCTGCGCCTGGTGCTCACGAGACGGCCACTCCTTGGTCCGCTCGGCCTGGGACAACCGCAGCGGCGCGCCGGGCCCGTTACAGGGTCTTCATGTCGATGACGAAGCGGTAGCGCACGTCGCCTTTGATCGTCCGTTCATAGGCCGCCTCGACCTGCTGAATGGGGATCACTTCGACATCGGCGGTGATGCGTTTCTCCGCGCAATAGTCGAGCATTTCCTGCGTCTGGCGGATGCCGCCGATGAGCGAGCCGGCCAGGAGGCGTCGCTTGAGGATGAGCGAGAAGGCGTTGACGGGGATCGGTTGGGGCGGAGCGCCCACCAGCATCAAGGCGCCGTCCCGGCGAAGCAGGTTGAGATAGGCGTTGAGATCGTGGGGGGCGGAGACAGTGTCCAGGATGCCATGGAAGCGATTGGCGAGGGCGTCGAGGGCGCCCGGTTCGTTGGTGGCGACGAAGTGCTGGGCGCCCAGCCGGCGCGCGTCCTGTTCCTTCGAGCGGGAGGTGCTCAGGACGGTCACCTCGGCGCCCATGGAGGCCGCCAGCTTGACGCCCATGTGGCCCAAGCCGCCGAGGCCGACCACGGCGATGCGCTGGCCCGGTCCCACCTTGAATTGCCGGAGCGGCGCATAGGTGGTGATCCCGGCGCAGAGGAGCGGGGCCACGTTGGCCAGGGGCAGTTTCGGCGAAATGGTGAAGGCGTATCGCTCGTCCACGACGATCTGCGAGGAGTAGCCGCCGTAGGTCGGGGTCTTGTTGTCCATCTCCGTGCAGTTGTAGGTGAAGGCCGTGTGGGTCTCGCAGTACTGCTCCTCGCCCGCGCGGCAGCTCTCGCAGGTGCGGCAGGAATCCACGAAGCACCCGACGCCGGCCAGGTCGCCGACCGCGAAGCGCTTCACCTGGGCGCCGACGCGGGTCACGCGGCCGACGATCTCGTGGCCCGGCACCATGGGGAAGAGGGCCCCGCCCCATTCGTCGCGCGCCTGGTGGATGTCGGAGTGACAGATGCCGCAGTAGGCGATCTCGATGAGCACGTCGCGGGGGCCCGGCTCGCGCCGCTCAAAGCTGAAGGGGGCGAGTGCCGAGGCCGGGCTCTTGGTGGCGTATCCGCGTGTCGGGAGCATGCTGACCTTCTTTCGTGGCGACGGGGTTGGGCGGCGCGTGCGGCTGCGACCCGGCGCCCTTCCCATTCGGATGTCTGACGTGGCGACTACTTTGCCACAAGTGGCCGGGTTTTCGCCAGGGCACTTGTGGATTTGCGTCAAGGCTTGCCAGGCGGCCATTCTTACCTATAATGGAGGCGATGGTCTTCCGATGCGGCGACAGGGGTCGAGGCGGGTGAGGGGAAGGAGGCGTCTTATGAAGCAGGGGCGATGGCGTGGGTGGCGTACCCCGGCCTTGTTGGGCGGGGTCGCGTTGGTCGTGGCCGGCGGGTCGGCCGGCTGTGCGAGCACGGGCGATTTGGATCGGGTGCGGCAGGAGGCGCAGGCCTCGACCCAGGCGGTGCAAACCAAGTTGGAAGCCGTCAAGAAGCAGATGGCCGCAAGCGAGCAACTCATCCAGGCCGGGCTGGCCAAGGAGAAGATGGAATATGCCGCCCTGGCAAAGGAAAACGACGCGCTCCGCGCCACGGTCACCAAGGTGACCCAGGCCTTGCGGGATTACTTGAAGGCGGAGCAGGCGCGGTACGAAGAGGGGCTGACGCGGATTAAGGCGGCAGAGCAGGTGCTGCCGTAACGGGGCCAAGGGAGAGGCGATGACGACCAAGGGGAAGCAATGGCCGCTCCGCGTAACTTCCGTCGCGTTTGCGGCGGGGCTGTGGGCGATGGCCGGTTGCGCGACGACCGGCGCGGTGGAGCAGGTGAAGCAGGAGGCCCAGGCCGCGGCTCAGAGCTCGCAGCAAGACATCGAGACCCTGCAAAAACAGTTGAACGAGGCGGCGCGGACGTTGCAGACGGGGAGCCAGGAGGAGCGGCGCAAGGCCGGCGCCCTGGCGCGGGAGAGCGCCGTCTCGCGCGCCAATGCCGAGAAGCTCATGCGGGCCGTCGATCGTCTGCGGGGCGTAAGGACCGTGAGCCAGGAAACGGATCTCCGTCTGGTGGTCATGCTGAGCCGCCACGGCCTCCGCTCGCCGCTCCCGCACAAGCCCCCCCTTGAGGCCTACACGATGCGTCCGGCCGGCTGGCCGTCCTGGAAAGATTTGATCGAGAAGCCGGCGCCCGGCGCCAAGGCCGGGTCGGGCGACACGGCGGGGTATCTGACGGTTAAGGGCAAGGCGCTGGCGTCGCACCTCGGACGGTATTATCGCGATCTCTACGCCAGCCAGAACCTGGTTCCGCCGAGCGGGGCCTGTCCGCAGCGGGGCACCATCTTCTTCCATGCGGACAACGAGGCGCGCACGATCCAGACGGCCGAAGGGCTGATCAACGGGTTCGTCCAGGGCCTGACTCCGGGCGATTGCGGCGTGGCGGCCCAGGTTACGTCCCTGCCGGTGGACCCCCTGTTTCACCCGCAGAAGGCCAATGTCTGTTCCGTCGATGTCGAACAGGCCGCCCGGGAAATCACGGAGCAAGCCGGCGACAACCCCGTTTCCCTCAACGAACGTTTCCAAGAACCGCTGGCGATCATCCAGGACGTGTTGCAGTGCTGCCGGCCGGTCGCCTGCGGCGATCCTGCCGGCAGCCCGGCAACTTGCAAGCTGACCGATCTTCCGGTGAAGGTCGAGGCCGATCCCGCCAAGCACGGGGTGGCCCTGACCGGGCCGGTGCAGATCGGCTCGCTGGCGTCGGAAATTTTCGAGCTGGAATATGCCCAGGGGATGCCCGTCGAGCACTGCGCCACGACGCTTGGCGCGGAGTGCGTCGGCTGGGGCCAAGTGACGCCGGAGAATTTGCACGCCATGCTCCGGGTGCATACGTTGGACTATGCGCTGACGCAACGGATTCCGGCGGTTGCCAAGGCTGCCGGCTCCAACCTGGCCTGGCAGATGCTGGCGGTCTTGGAGCAGGGCGCCACCGGTGTGGCGAAGCCCGGCGTGCTGCCGCCGCCGCAGAGCCGGTTCGTCGCCTTTGTCGGCCACGATACCAACCTTGCCAACCTGGGCGGGCTGTTCGGGCTGTCGTGGCACAATCCGGGGTTCCAGCCGGACGATTTGCCGCCGGCCGGCGCCCTTGTGTTCGAGCTGCATCGGGTCAAGGCCACGGGGCAGCACCTCGTGCGCGTCTTCTTCGTGACGGAGACCCAGCAGCAAATGCGCGAGGCCATCCCCTTGTCGCTGGAGCATCCGCCCAGCCGCGTGCGTCTCTCCATCCCCAAGTGCGGCGACGACTGTCCCTATGATATTTTCAAATCGCTGGCGAAGGCGGCGCTGGAGCCGCGCTGCATCGGCTCAGGCAAGTCGGCCGCGCCGTGACGGTCGGCGGAGGGACGGCTGTTGCGGGACGGCGTTCGAGCGAAGCCCGCAGTCGAAGGTTGCGCAGGAACTGGATTGATTGTATGACGAAGTTGGTCAAGCCTCAGCGGCTGGCGGCCTGGGCCCTGGTCCTGAACTGTGCGGCCCTGGCCGGCTGCGGCCAGTATCCGGTCACCGATGGCTTCCATACGCTGCTGCCGCAGCGGCAGGATCGTCTGGCGGTGTGGAGCAGCCATCCGATCGCCGCCGCGACGGCCGCGACCTGGTTGCAGAAACTGGGGGTGACGATCATCGAACGGGCTCGGCTCCAGCAACTGCTCACCGAGCAGCGCGTCGCGCTTACGAACACCGCGGACGATGACGCGCAGATGCTGCGGCTTGCCGCGACGCTTGGCCTCAGCCACCTTGTCTATGTGGACGTGTCGAGGGTGGAAGTGGGCATGGTGCACCCGCCCTTCAATCCTCCGCTGACGACCTACATGGCCGGCGTGGCCATACGGGGCGTGCAGGTCAAAACGGGCGAAGTGGTTTGGAGCGGAAGCGCGCGGTATCGGGGGCCTGTCAGCGAGCGTGATGATTATCTGGTCAGACTCACCTGCCAAGCCTTGGCCACGGCCTGGGGCCTGCGTCCTCCCGGGGAACATCCCATCGCTTCACAAGCCATGTGTTCGCTTGGAGATCGGGAAGAGGGGGGAGCTTCGGTGGGCCCTTTTGTGACGGACTCGGTTCTCAATCCCCAACAGTGAGCCTGAGAGACGAAGCCGGTTGTTTTCCGGTCCCTGGTGTTGTCCCGGCTTCTTTCCGTCCCAACGGTTTTGCGGCCGGCACGAGCGAGTGGCTGGGCGTGGTGCTCCGTGCGGCCGCTCCCGGTGACATCGTGTCTCCGCACCTGTGCAGGGTGCGGAGACGTGAAGGACCCGCGCCCTTACCCGGCCACGGTCTTGAGTGGGGCTCCGGGACGGAGCGGCGTGACCATCTCATCGGCGCCGGTTCTGCGGATTTCTCCCCGTCTGCCTTCGGGCATTTCGAGCGTTCCGCTAAAGAGCACGCCTTCTTCCATGGAGAGAAGCGGGGCCTTCACCGATCCGTTTAGAATGGCCGGCGAGAGGAGATTGACCTTTTCAACGGCCACGATGTCGCCGGTGATCTGGCCACGGCTGACGACTTTGCTGGCGCTGATTTGCGCGACGATGACGGCGCCGTCTTCGACCAGGAGCACTCCATCCGTGTGGATTTCGCCCTCCATCCGGCCGGAAATCCTCACGGTGCCGTTATACTTGATGACGCCTTTAAACTCCACGCCTTTCCCAACGAAGGCAATCACCTCTTCGCCGCTGTCGGGGTTCCCTTCGAGCATGGCCACATCCTTTCTCAGCTGCTCCTCCGAGCTGCCCTGTTGTCGCTGGCTGTTTGTCCGGCGCTCGCTCCCATCTGCCTTTTCCCACATGTGATGGCCTCCTTTAATTGATGATGCGTTCTCACCCGATCGCCTGCGAACGGCCCATCCAAATCTTTCGATGCAGGGCCTGCGCTGATCGGGACATGCCACTGCCTTGCTTCAACAGTCCAATGGCTTCAAAGACCAAAGAGCAGAAAACATGCCAACTTTGACAGGATGGTCGTCAGCTCAAAGCTGTTAAATTCATTGATGAATGTATTGGCCAGGTGGAGGAAGTATCTTAATTACAGGGTGGTCTTACCATCGCAGTCAGTCAAGGCTATGACAAAATAGAAGTTTTTCTGGCGCAAACGTGAGCATTGCAATGGAAGGGAAGGCGGTCGCCATGCCCTCGTTTTGGATCTGGAGGCGATGGGTCTGAGAGGCGTCGGATCGCCGCTTTACTCGGCGGGGCAAGGTTTGTCCGCAGGAAGTTCGGGGGAAACCGAAGGGGACCGCGTGTTCTGTGCGGTCTCAGGAACTGGGCTTAGATGTCGTAGCGACTGCGGCGGCGCTCTTGCTGCATGGTAAAAAGGTGGTTCACGATTCGGTCTTGGTCTTCCTTGCTGAGGTCTGTAAACCGCGCGCCGACCCTTTTTGCAATGCTCCGTTCGATGGGGACGAGGTAGACGACCTGGGCGGTTGTCTGGATCGGAGGGCCCGAGGGGAGCACGATTGTGAGCTGAAGGGTGTCACCGGGGCCGACTCGCTGCGTGATCACAAAGCCGATTCCACTGCCGCTGAGGTTCAGCGTCGTCAGGCTGGGTGCGGAGACGGCCGCTCCGGTGCCGCAAAAAGTTGCTGAAAATGGAGGAGATCGTGAAGGTCAGATCCGGTCTTTGCAGCGCATCCAGGATGCCGGTTCGGAGAGAGACCAAGGCGCGGTCTTCGTCCGCGCTCGCGTCGCAGGTTGCGCGCGGGTCCCAGCCGCGCCGGATCGTAAGGGAGAGGTATTCGCGGATGGCGCGGTGGATGGCGTCCGTGACGCCGGCGGACAAGTGTTGCGACCACAACCACAGTTCTTCCAGCGCCGTCACTTCGCCGGTGACCGCCACCGCCAGATTGTTCCACCGGTCCCAGCGGTTGCCGATGATGAAGCCGGCCAGGATGCTGAAAATGATGCCCACGGTGGCATAGAGGTAGGTGATGCCGCCCAAGTCGCCGATGTCCGCCATCAAGAGGCTTCCGTAGAACGGGTCTTTGATGCGCAGCAGAAAAAAGGCGAGCGAAAACACGATCCAAAACGGGAGCATGGTTTTCAAGAGCTTCATGGCGGTGTGTCCCTCCGCAAGGGGCCCGGAGGCTTGCGGGAAAAACTGACCATCGGCTGCTAGAGGTAGGTGCGGACGTAGCGGATCAGACCGTCCACCACCCGGTCTTCGGCGGAGCGAAAGTTGTCGGGGTCGTCCGACAGCCCCTTGATGGTGATCTGTCCGATCTCTTTCTGCGCGCGTTTGTCCACGAAACGGATCTCGACCAGCAAGTACCCGTCCCCCATGGAGCCGGACACGCTGCCCACCGTCTGCTTGGCGTAGGATTCATAGACCCCGCCGATCGTTTCGGTCAAGACGCTCATCCAGCGCAGGAAGGGGTTGCCGGTGTCCACCTTGAGGACCGTGGCCTGCACGACCAGGACGCTTTGGTCGGCGCGCGAGGCCGTGCCGACGCGTCGGAACTTGCCCAGGGCGCCGAGTTGCAGGAGCATTTTTTCATGGAGGTCGGTGGTGATCTTATTCTGGGTGTTCTGGCTGCGAGGAAGCGGGACTTCGAGCGCGTTATAGATGGTCAGTTTGCCTTCGAGCGGAGACATGACCTGAGTTTTCTGCAAGTCCACGGCGCAGCCGGCCAGGGCCAGCAGGAGCGAACCGGCGAAGACCCCCCGCAACGATCGGCGGAGTCCTCGGCTCATGGCCGGGGCGGGTTTGCGACGCGATGCAGACTGAAGGGACGGCGACATGGACCGGCATGATACCCCAATGGAGGGAAAAATCCTATCCCCTTGGAGCGGCTCCATCAACCGGCGTGTCGGGTGGGGCAAGGACGTCATTGGGGCAGGACGCGTGCAGGAACTTGCCCAAGTCGTCCTCGGATTTCCGCCGCGCGTTTTCCCGCCGATCATTGACGTAGGCGCTTCCCGGAATGGCTTTGGCCAGTTTTTTGAGTTCGCACGCGGCTTTGCTGATGTCTCCCGGGTGCGTGATCGGCGTGATCTCGTTGGACACGACGGCGATGGACAAGGCCATGATGGCAAACTGTCCGGGGTTGCCGCGGCGATCGACCGACTCGATGTGTCCGCGCACACGGTCCTCCGGGTCGTAGAAGTCCGGAATCACCAGGTCGAAGCGCTGGATGATCGTCTGGCAGATGGGCTCCATGACGGCCGGCTCGCTCATGAACACGAAGTCGTCGCCGCCGACATGGCCGACGAAGCCCTCCACCCCGGCCTGTTCGCTGACGACCGTCGTGAGCAGGCGGGAGGTGACCACCAAGACCTCGTCGCCTCTGGCGTAGCCGTAGCGGTCGTTGAAGGACTTGAAAAAGTCGAGGTCCAAGTAGGCCAGCGCGAAGGGTTTGTGCCATTCGATCCGGCGGGTGATCTCGTGCAGGATCGAGGTATTGCCCGGCAGCCGGGTCAGCGGGTTCGCGTCCAGCGAGTGTGCCATGCGGTTGAGGCACAGACGCAGTCGGCGGACGATTTCCTCCGGGCGGTAGGGCATGACGACATAGTCGTCCGCCGCCAGGGCCTCCCAGTCGACGTTGTCGACGCGGGCGTTCCGGATCAGCACGATGAT
>VGXD01000092.1 GCA_016873525.1 Nitrospira sp.
CTCCAGCGCGGAAGAATCTTTTGCGTCGCCTAACGCGTTCAAGGCCGCGATCCGGACGGCCGGCGCCGAATCGTCCAGGGCGCGCTTGAGGCCCTGGGAGGAGACGGCGGAACGGGACGGGGGAGCGGGGCGATGGCGTTCGACGAATTTCCCCAATCCTTCCACGGCCCTGGCGCGCACCAGGGGAGAGGAGTCGAGGAGGCCGTCTTCGAGCAAGGGGAGGATGCCGCGGCTGTCCTCGCGATTCGCCAGGTCCGCCAAGGCCGTCACGGCCGCAATCCGCACATGTTCCGCCGTATCGCGCGCCCGACCGGTAATAAAGGACAGGGCGATCTCTTTCAGCCAGCGTGGATTGTCCTGGCTCCCCGGCGGGGTCAGGCGTCCGTAGATTTTGAAGGCGGCCTCCGCTTGGCCTAGGCGCAGGTAGCTGAGCAGGGCGGCTTGCAGCAATTTCCCGGATGGCCGTTGATCCGGCGGAAGAGCTTCGAACAGGCGGAGGACCTGATCGTATTGGTTGCGCTGAAACGATGCGAGGGCCTCACGCTCGATGGAGGCAGGGGAGCGACCGCCCGATGCCGGCGGCGTGGCCGCTTGTGCGGAGAGAGGCAGGACGGAGCAAGCCAGGAACAGGGCCAGGAGTCGGATCGTGGTCGTTCGTGGTCGCGTCACGGGCCAACATTCTTGGGAATCCGTCCGCGCTTGTCAAGTCGTTCGGACAGGCACGGCCCGGGTCTGGCCGCACTCGTCCGATGCGAGCGGCGCCGATGAGGGGAAGGTCTTACCACAGGGATGGAATTTCCGAGGCGGCCGGCGCGTAGAGCAGCTCGGCATACTCTTTCACCATGCGGCGGGCGCAGAACCGGGGGGCGGTGGTGCGGATCGTGTCCTTCACGACCTGCATCCAACCACGGGGAATGCCGTCCCGGTCTCTTGTGTAATAGAGCGGCACGACCTCCTGCTCCAGGATGCGATACAAGTGCTCGGCGTCGTGGGCGTCATGGTCTTGGGGACTCAACGGCTGGCTGGGCAAGGGGATCGCCCAGCCGTTGGCCCCGTCGTAGCCCTCGTGCCACCAGCCATCCAAGACGCTCAGGTGCGGCACGCCGTTGAAGGCCGCTTTCTGGCCGCTGGTGCCGCTGGCTTCCATCGGGGGACGAGGGGTATTGAGCCAGACGTCCACCCCCTGGACAAGAAATTTGGCCATGTGCATGTCGTAGTCTTCCAGAAAGGCGATGTGGCCGCCGAGCCCGTGGTTCCGGCAAAAATTATAGACCTGATGAATGAACTGCCGGCCTGGATCATCGGCCGGGTGGGCCTTGCCGGCAAAGATGATCTGGACCGGGCGCCAGCGATCGTGCAGAAGGTGTTGCAACCGCGTCAGGGTCGTAAACAGCATGGTGGCCCGCTTGTATGTGGCGAAGCGGCGCGCGAAGCCGATCGTTAGAGCTTCGGGACCCAGCAGGGTCCCGCTGGCCAGGACCTGTGTTGCATCCAGCCGGCCTTGCATCCAGCCGGCTCTCGCGCGTTCGCGGATGAAGCTCATCAGCTTGCGTTTCAACGTCTGGCGGACCGCCCAGAGCTCGCTGTCCGGAATGTCGATCACGCGGTGCCAGACGGCCGGGTCATCCGACTGGTCCGCCCAGTCTGGGCCCAAATGTCTGCTGTAGAGATGGTTGACTTCCGAGGCGACCCAGGTCGGCACGTGGATGCCGTTGGTTACGCTTCGAATCGTGACCAAATCCTCAGGGACGCCAGGCCACATGGGTTGCCACATGGCGCGCGACACGCGGCCGTGTTCGCGGCTGACGCCGTTGACGTGGCCGGCCAGGCGGATCGCCAGGACCGTCATGTTGAATCCGGAGCCAGGCTGGTTCGGGTGTTCTCCCAGTTGCAGGAAGGCTTCGCGCGTCAGACCCAATTGCTCCCAGTAGCCGTTGAAATAATGCTCGATCAGGTGGGCCGGGAACACATCGTGGCCGGCCGGGACCGGGGTATGGGTGGTGAAAACCGTGCTCTGTCTGACGAGGTCGGTGGCCTCGGCATGGGAGCGGCCGGCTTGGACCAGTTCCCGGACCCGCTCCAACGTGAGAAAGGCCGAATGGCCTTCGTTGGCGTGCCAGGCGATCGGCGACAGACCGAGCGCGCGGAAGACGCGGACCCCGCCCACGCCCAAGAGGATTTCCTGGCGCAGGCGCATCTCGTGGTCCCCGCCGTAGAGCCTGGCGGAGAGTTCGCGGTCGGCGGGGTCGTTCTCCGGCACATCCGTGTCGATCAGGTAGAGGGGAACCCGCCCCACCTGCACGTTCCACACGACGGCGGACACCATGCGGTCGCCCATTTTGACCGTAATGCGGCAGGGGGCGCCGTCTGGAGTCAGGGTCTGGCGAATCGGCGACTCCTGCCTGTTGAAGGGTTCGTACTCGGCTTCCTGCCAGCCGTCCGGCGTGATGCGTTGATGAAAGTAGCCCTGGGGGTACATGAAGCCCAGCCCCACGAGGGGCAGCCCCAGGTCGCTGGCTTCCTTACAATGATCGCCGGCCAGAATGCCAAGCCCTCCGCTATAGATCGGAATGGAGTTGTGCAGCCCGAACTCGGCCGAGAAATAGGCGATCGTGCCGCCGGCCAGCGCGGGATGTTGCGCGGCAGTCCAGGTGTTGGTGGCGGTCATGTATTCGTCGAAGGACTTGAGCACGGCGGAGTATTGGCGGATGAAGGTTGAGTCGCCGGCCAGGCTCTGCAAACGATCGGGTTTCAATTCGTGGAGGAGCTTGACGGGATTATGGTGCGAGAGGCTCCACAGCGTCGGATCGAGGGTCTCGAACAGGCGGCGGGCTTTCGGCGTCCAGCTCCACCATAAATTCTGCGCCAGTTCCTCAAGCCGCCCCAGCCCTTCCGGAAGGGAGTGTCGAGGGGTAGTATGACCGTGGTGTTCGTTCAACGAGGCCTCCGTGTATCGTTCGTCCGTGCCGCGTGCCTGCGGACCCTAGAGACTGACCGCATGGGGGTTACGCATGCCCGAGGTGCCAGGACTGCCATTCGGATGAGAAGGCCACCGCCGCATAACGTTCTCCCAGAATTTGGGTGGCCCGGTTCATCAATTTGGTCAACTCTTTTGCCTCATCCGGCTGCAGGTCTTGCCTGAAACGCGGATGCAGGCCCCAGCGGGTCTCGACTTCTTCTCCCTGCACGGTGGCCATGACGCTGATCAGTTTGATGGTCTGTCCCGGCTTTCCTGCCTGGCCCGGTTGTGCCGCCTGGGAGGGGCGCGGGGACGAGGAGGCTGCGGCTCCAACCCCTTCGGGGGCGGCCGGCACGACGCCCTCGAAGGCCGCTTTCATCGCCGCGATCGCAGAGCTGACGCAGAGCGTGGCCGCGGAGACGACCATGCCGTTCCCTGCGGCGCCCATTGCCTGGGCCACACGTTCGGCCAGCAACTTGAGGAACTCGTGTTTGGTCGGGCTCTCTTCCGTCACGAGGAATTTAAAACGATCGTAGCGTTCACGGCTGTTGGCCACGGCCTTGCCGACGGTGATCGCCACTTCCATACCGTCGCTGTCGGCGCCGAGGGCCGGGGCCAAGGCCGACCGCAGGTGCTGCGTCACCGTGTCTTCAAGGCTGTCCATAAAGAGGGGTTGTTCTTTGATCGGCAGGTAGTGGACCGACAGCCGATCGGCCAGGTTGAAGAGGACCTTCAGAAATTCAAGATAGACGTCCCATTCCTGGGTCTTCTTCAATTTGAGGGCTTGGTCCGGCGCGCTGCGTTTGACCATGGTGACGGACTCGCCCGCTATGGCCACCATCAAAGAGGCCAGGTCGCGCAGTAATCCGGCATGGGGGTCTTGGGTCGCGCTCATAGGGTCTCCTTATGCCGCGCCCATTATATACAAGTCCGGTCCGGCATCCAAGGGCTGTCGGGTGGTGCGCTGCCGGTTCATTGAAACGAGTCAGGCGATGTGTTATCTCTCTTCAACTTATTGGCCGGCGCCGGCCGTCTTGCGTCAGGTTGACGCACAAGGCTCCAGGAAAGACGAGTCCGAAATGGATCGGGAGATCAAACCGTACATTCTGAAACGGCCGGCGGAGGAGGCGACTCCGCCGAAGCTGTCGCTGGACTATGCGAAGGAGCTGAACCCCCAACAGTTGGCCGCGGTGACGGCGGTGGACGGCCCGTCGCTCGTGATCGCAGGGGCCGGCAGCGGCAAGACCCGCACGCTGGTCTATCGTGTGGCCTACTTGATCGATAAGGGCGTCGATCCCGCCTCCATCCTGCTCCTCACCTTCACGCGCAAGGCGGCGCAGGAGATGCAGCACCGGGCTGGACTGCTCATCGGCGCGCGCAGCGAGCGGGTCTTTGGGGGGACCTTTCATTCGGTGGCCAACTGGCTCCTGCGTCGCTATGGGCGCCCGATCGGGCTCGAACCCGGATTCACGATCCTGGATCGGAGCGACTCGGAAGACTTGATCAATCTGCTGCGGGCTCAACTCGGGTTGAATGAAAAGGAGAAGCGCTTCCCGCGCAAGGGCACGATCGCCGAGATGTTCAGTAAATGTGCAAATACGTTGCAGAGTATCGAGGAGATCGTCCTGGGAGAGTTCGCCCATTTCTCCGAACACCTGGAGGCGTTGGACAAGCTCAAACGGGCGTACGAAGGCGCCAAGCGGCAGCGGCAGTTGGTTGACTACGACGACCTCCTGGTAAAGCTGCGCGTGTTGCTGAGTCAGGACGAAGGGGCCAGCCGGGCCATCGCGGGCAGCTTCCGCTACATTTTGGTGGATGAATATCAGGACACGAATCGCCTGCAGGCGGACCTGATCAGGAAACTGGCGGCCCCCCACGACAACGTGATGGTCGTGGGCGACGATTCGCAGTCGATCTACGCGTTTCGCGGCGCGACCTTTCGAAACATCATGGAATTTCCGACGCTCTTTCCCGGGGCCACGATCTACAAGCTGGAGGAAAATTACCGGAGCACCCAGCCGATCCTCAACCTCGCCAACGAGGTCATCCAGGGGGCCGCCGAAAAATACAGCAAGCACCTCTTTACCCGCAAGCTCGACGGACCGTTGCCGGTCTTGGTCCAGGCGGCGGGCGAAAACGCGCAGTCGCGCTTCGTGGCCCAAAAGATTTTGGAGCTGCGTGAGGAGGGCGTGCCGCTGGACGAGATCGCCGTGCTGTTTCGGTCCAGCTTTCATTCGTTCGACCTGGAGATCGAGCTCTCGCGCCGCGATCTGCCCTTCGTCAAGCGGGGCGGGTTCAAGTTCATCGAAACGGCGCATGTCAAGGACCTGACCGCGCACCTGCGCGTGTTGGAAAACCCGCTGGACGCGGTGAGCTGGAGTCGCGTGCTCATGTTGGTGGAGGGCGTGGGCCCGAAGAAGGCCCAGGATCTGATCGCGGCCTTCGCGAAGGCCGAGCGGCAAGATCGGCCGCCGGGCCAGTGCATAAATGAGGTGCTCCGCGAGGTCAGCGGGCGGTCCGGGCGAGGGCTCAAGGAGTTGGCGCGGGTCCTGGAGGAGGCCGGACGGGTCGGCACCATGACCCCGGCGGAGCAGGTGAACGAACTCTACGCCTACTACCTGCCGATCCTCAAGGAGCAGTACGACGATTATCCCAAACGGATGCGGGATCTGGAGCATCTCTACACGATGGCGGAACGGTATGAGCGGTTGGAGGAGTTTCTGGCCGACATGGCCCTGGAACCGCCCGACGCCAGCGTGGCCAACGTGGAAGCCGGAGAACGGGACGACGAACGGCTGATTCTCTCTACGATCCATTCGGCCAAGGGCTTGGAGTGGCAATGCGTGTTCGTGCTCTGGGTGGTGGACGGGCGGTTTCCCTCCGCCTATTCGTTTGCGAGCGAGGAGGAATTGGAAGAGGAGCGGCGGCTGTTCTACGTGGCGGTGACCCGCGCGAAACAGCATCTCTACCTGACCTATCCGATCAATGAGTATGACAAGGGTACGGGGATGATTCTGTCCAAGCCCACCCGTTTCCTCGACAGCGTCTCCCCCTCCTTGCTTGAAACCTGGGCCTTGGTGGAAGAACGAGGGGGGCGCGAGTGGGGGCCTCGCGAGTGGGAGTAACGTCCGTCCGGTGGCTAGGCGTGCTGCTGCTCTGGGCGGGGTTCCAAGCCGGGTCGGCGGCGGGCGCGGAAATCCAGCCGGACGTCAAGGCCCAGCGGTCGGCGTTGCTTGCCCAGGCCGACGCCCTCGGCCTGCCGACGAAATTTTTACGCGCGATCCCCGCCGACTTTATTACCCTGGAATTCGAAGACCTGCTTGCCTTTGCCGCGGAGTATCATCCGGAAGAACACCGCATGGTGCTCAACCTGGCGCTCTCGTTCAATGCGGCCGGAGGGACGTTAAAGCCCCTGGCCAAGATGACGTCCAGGGAAGTGGGGACGCTGTTTCACGAGTTTTTTCATGCCTACATGGATTTTGCTCGGTCGAAGGCGGAGGCCTCGGCCGACCCCGCCATTGCCGGCCTGCTGGCATTTGCGCAGGATCAGCAGCAGTGCCGCTATCAAGTGGTCAGCATCACGCCCGTCGTGCAGCGGAAATCGGCCACCGAAGTCCGCTTCTTGAGCGATCGCGAAGCCTGGGAAGCGCTCGATGAAACGTGGGCGGTGTTTGTGGGCTGGGCTGTCTGGAGTCGCTTGGAGCAATCCTACGGGCAGGGTGCGCCGCCAAACAGGGGACGCAAGAAGGACAGCGGATGGTTGGCGCATCTGAAAAAAAAAGACCGGGATGGCGATTTGGTCGGATACTATGAGCCGGAAGATCCAGCAGAAAGGACGGTAGCCAGGAAGCGTTATCTGGCGCCTTCTCATCGGATTACGCCCCAGGAAGTGGCGGTCCTATTGGAGGTGCTGTGGGGCGAATCGCGCGACGAGGCTCGTCGCGCTGCCGCCGTAATGGAACAGAAGCGCGCCCTCTTAAAAGACAGTGTGCCTTGTCGAAGCTGATGAAAAAGAGCATGAAAGGGGATGCTTTTCCCTTGAGAGCGACCTCTATGGTCGGCTTCCTTGGCGGGTGGAGAGCATTTTTTGCGCGGGAGACCGATTTGCACAATCTTCCTCTTGACAATCAGAGGCTTCCCTCGTAGAATCTGACGTTTCCTGAAGCCCATATCCGTCCACCCTAAGTCAGTCACCCAGCTTTTTGTGTGAGGGGCTGGAGAACTGTGCGTGGGGTGGTTTGCTTTTGTCTTTGGTCGGTTTTATTAAAATAGGCATAAGTAGAGGCTGGAAGCCAAGATTCATGGGATCGGCGGGCAGGTACCCAAGTGGACAAAGGGGGCAGACTGTAAATCTGTTGCCATCGGCTTCCAAGGTTCGAATCCTTGCCTGCCCACCATACCAAGCTTGCTAGAGCCGGCGAGCTTTGCATTTTAGGCGAGCCGGATAAAAACCCTAGTTTGCTAGTTTGGTTGGTTGCAATTTGCGGGCGTAGCTCAGTGGTAGAGTTCCAGCCTTCCAAGCTGGCTGTCGCGGGTTCAAATCCCGTCGCCCGCTCCATAAAGATGGGGAACCGGCCGGCTGGTTGCTGCGGAGGGAGGCCAGCCGTCAGGCAACGATTGCTTGCGTCGCCCACGTAGCTCAGTTGGCAGAGCACGTCCTTGGTAAGGACGAGGTCACGCGTTCAATCCGCGTCGTGGGCTCCAGCATCTTCGGTTCTGTGGGTGGTGCGGGAGTTGGTCTGTTGGGGGAGCGATCGGTAGGCAACGACAAGTATCCGTGCGGTTGTGAGGGAAGGAGGAGACGATGGCGAAGTCGAAGTATGAGCGGCGCAAGCCCCACGTGAACATTGGGACGATCGGGCACGTGGACCAC
>VGXD01000093.1 GCA_016873525.1 Nitrospira sp.
ATCGATTGCGTGCCCTTGGTCAAGCGGGAGACCAGCGCGTCCAGCACCATGTTGCCTGGCCCTGTGTCGAAGGCGCGGAGGCTGGGCAGCGCGCCCCAGGCCGGCAGATAGGTCACGTTGCTGATGCCGCCCAGGTTTACGATCAGGCGGGAGCGGCGCCTATGCTTGAACAGGAGGTAGTGGACATAGGGCGCGAGCGGCGCGCCTTGCCCCCCTGCCGCCAGGTCGCGCGGCCTGAAATCGGCGACGGTCGTGATGCCGGTCCGTTCCGCAATGATGGCCGGCTCGGCGATCTGGAGCGTGGAACGGATGGGGCCGACTCCCGGTTCTCGCCTCGGCTTGGGCAGGTGGTGCAGGGTCTGCCCGTGCGAGCCGATGAGGTGCACGTCGGATAGCGTCAGCCCCGCTCGCATGACAACGCGGCGTGCCGCCTTGGCAAACCATTCGCCCAGCAGGGCGTTCAGGTGGCAGATCTCCGCGACGGTTCCGCCGAGGGCGGCGTCCAACACCCGCTGTTGCAGCCCTGCCGGATAGGGCGTGGGGACAAAGGCCAGGGGCACAACCTTGAGGTCCAGCCCGGTTCCACGGATGGACACCAGGGCGGCATCCACGCCATCTCCGGAGGTGCCGGACATGAGGCCGATCACGCGCATGGATGCTGTCTCTGGTGTTGGGGCAAGCGGCAAGGTTCCTTTGTGACGGTGGCTCACATGAGTCCCGCGCGTACGCTATCCGAAGTCGGACGGCGGGTCAAGCAGAACAGTGCGAGAGGTTGCAAAGTCGAAACGTCGAAACGTTCGAAAGTATCGAGGTTCGAGACTGTCGGACTTGTGGACTTGGCGGCTTTCTGACGGCTTTCGATTCGTTGACTTTGGCCGATGCACGGTGTTACGGTCCGGCCCATGCTCAAGGTGTCCCTCATGCGCGTTATCGTGCTGCTGGTGGCGGCGAATATGCTGCTGGCGCTGCCGGCCACGTCCGGCCTGGCGGCGGACCCCGCTGCCGGATCGGAGCCGATCAACGTCGTCGTGACGCTGCCGGTTCTGAAGGACTTGGCGGAACATGTCGGCGGGTCCCACGTGCGGGTGATGTCCCTCCTGTCCGGCCTGGAAAGCGAACATAGCTATTCGCCGCGCCCGAGCGATCTGGTCGCGGTTCGCAAGGCGCGGGTCTTGCTCGAAGTGGGTCTGGGCTTGGAAGTCTGGGTCTCGTCCCTGGTGAAGAATTCCGGCAACAGCGGGCTCCTCGTGGTCACGACCTCGAAGGGGATTGGGCTCATCCGCGACCACGAAGCCGCGGGCGAAGCCGGACGGATGTCCGAGGAGGACCATCATTCCGGCAACCCGCATGTCTGGCTGGACCCGGAGAATGCCAAGGTCATGCTGCGTCACATCACGGAAGCCTTGATCAAGGTGGACCAAGCCCATGCCTCGGATTATCGGAGCAACCAGGCGGCCTACCTCCGCCAGCTCGACCAACTCCAGGCGGAATTGATCGAGCGGCTCAGGAGCCTTCCCGACCGGCGCATCGTCGTCCACCATCCCGCCTGGCCCTATTTTTCCCGCCGGTTCGGGTTTCAGATTGCGGGTGAAATCGTCAGACAGGCCGGTGCGGAACCCTCCGCCCATCACCTGCAGGAGTTGATTGCGGCGATTCGCAAGGCGGGGGTCCGCGTCGTCGTGTCGGAGCCGCAGTTGAACCAGAAGATTCCCGAAGTCTTGGCGCGCGAAACCGGCGCCCGCGTCGTGGTCCTGACCCCGCTGCCGGGAGGCGTCGCCGGAACCGACACCTATGTGGACATGCTCCGCTATAACGTCGTGCAGCTTGCCCAGGCGCTCGAGGCGGCCAACGCAAAGTGAGTCGCCCTTTCTGACCATGAATCTATGACCAAGACGATCATCCGCTTCGACCACGCCACCTTCGGATTTCCCGACGTCATCGCCTTGCAGGATATTTCCCTGGACATTGCCGAAGGAGAATTCATCGGGGTGATCGGCCCCAACGGGTCCGGCAAGACCACGCTTTGTCGGGCGGTCCTGGGGCTCATGCAGCCGCTGAGCGGCAGCCTGCAAATCTTCGACTGTGCCTGCGAGGCCTTGCGCTGCCGGCATCGGGCCCGCATCGGCTACCTGCCCCAGAAGGGCGTGCTGGACAAAAACTTTCCGATCACGGTGCTGGAAACGGTCATGATGGGCCGGTACGGCGCGTTGGGGTTGTTCAAGCGGACCTCGAAGCGGGACCGGGACATTGCCTTGGAAGCCTTGAGCCACGTGGGGATGCAGGAGCATCGGGACCATGCGCTCGGCCACCTCTCAGGGGGGCAGCAGCAGCGGGTGTTTATTGCGCGGGCGCTGGCGCAGCAGCCGGACGTGTTGCTGCTCGACGAGCCCACCACTGGCATCGACATCACCACGCAGCATAGCGTGTTGGATTTGATCCGGCGCCTCCATCGGGACCTGAAGCTGACGATCCTCTTGATCACCCACGACATCAACATGATCCGGTCCTCTGTGGACCGGCTGGTGTTGCTCAAGACCCGTCTCTACGCGGCCGGCCCCCCGGAAGACGTGTTGCGGCCGGACGTGCTCCGGCAGGTCTACGGGAAGGAACTCGTCATTACGGAGCGAGACCTGATCATCGTCGAGGACTACCATCATCACCACTGAACGGATTGCCGATTGCGGGATTGGTGTCTTGACGGTTGCGGTTTCTGCCAATTCGTCAATTTGTCAATGAGACAATGAGTCAATTCTTGGAGATGCTCACCTACGATTTCATGCAGCGCTCGCTCCTGGCTGCGGCGACGGTCGGGGCGGTCTGTTCCGTCATCGGCGTCTTTGTGGTCCTGCGCGGGCTGGCCTTCGTCGGGGCCGGGACGGCCCATGCGGCTTTCGCCGGCGTGGCCCTGGCCTATCTGGTTGGGCTGCCGCCGCTCCTCTTGGCCGTCGTCTTCGGGCTGGCGACGGTCTGGGTGACGGGCGTGATGGAAGAACAAGGGCGGATGAAACTGGACGTGTCGATCGGCATCCTCTATACGGCGACGATGGCCCTGGCGATCTTGTTCATCGGGTTGATGAAGGGCTACAACGCCGAAGTCTACGGCTATCTGTTCGGCAGCGTCCTGTCCGTGACGCCGGACGAACTGCGCGCGATCCTGGCGTTGAGCGTGATTGTGCTGGGGCTGTTGCTGGCCTTCTCGAAGGAGCTGTACTTCATCGCCTTCGACCAGGAGATGGCGGAAGCCTCGGGCGTGCCGGCCCGGAAGATCTTTTACCTGTTGCTGACGTTGGTGGCTTTGACGGTGGTGGTGTCGCTGAAGACGGTCGGGGCGATTCTGGTCTTTGCGCTGATCTTGATTCCGGCCTCCACCGCCTATCAACTGACGCATAGCCTCTCGCACATGACGGCCTATGCGGTGGTGATCGGGGTGGCCTGTGCGGTCGGCGGGGTCCTGCTCTCCTACGCCTGGGATCTGCCCTCGGGGCCGGCGATCGTGCTGCTCGCCACCACGATCTTTTTTCTCTCCGTGCTCCTCTCCCCTAAGCGCCGCCGCGCCAAGACGGCCTAAGCGCTCGCGCGATTCACTCGGCTTGGGCGTGTTTTGCGCGGGCCCAGACCATCCCGGTCTGTTCCTTGGAGCTAAATCCCAGCTTTTCGTAGAAGGCCTGTTTGTCCCTCGTGCAGAGCCAAAAGAGTTCGACCCGTTTGAGCGAGGGGTGATGCAGCATCCGCTGCACGAGCTGCGTGCCGATGTCCTGTCCCTGGTAGTCGCGATCCACAATCACATCCCAGATCGAGGCCCGGTAGATATAGTCGGTCAAGACCCGGCCGAATCCGACCAGGCGCGCGCCGTCCCAAGCCGAGACCGCCAAGTCCGTCTGGGTCAGCATTTCCCGTATCTCGACCGGGGTCCGGCCGGTCGCCCAAGGGGCCTGGGCATAGAGCGTGGCGAGCTGGGCCGGGTCGATGTCTTTTTTCTCCGAGAACGTGATCATGGCTTGAGAGTGACGGGCTCCTTGTATTAGAGTACGGCCTGGTTTCTATCCGAGTAGGCCAGCCTGTTTGTTGAGGGTCGATCCATGGCGACACTTGTCCGAACCTGTCCCAAATGCCGCAAGCTCATGTGGGTCAAGGACGAGCAGATGACGTCCCTGAACGACAGCACGATCCGCATGACCTGTCCCCACTGCCGGCAACTCGTGCGGCTCTCGCTGGTGACGCAAGGCGAAAACGCCGCCGGCCCCAAGATGGGCCATTGAATACAATGCTCAATTTTCAATGATGAATGATGAATGCTGAATGAAGACCATCGGGCGCGTGTACAATTCAACATTGAAAATTCATCATTGAGAATTGGCTGCGTCACAGCAGCCCCTTCCCCGCCCCTTCCAGTTCCGGTTCTTTGCCCGGCAAGATGCGATGCAGCGCGTTGCGGTATTCCTTCAGGCGCTTGTCGTCGGCCGCGGTCATCGTCACGGTCTTCTCTCGCTGCAACAACTCCAGATATTCCAGACAGAATAGAAGCGGCTGGATGGCTTTCAGCACCAGTCCGCCTTCGAAGGCTTCCAAGGACTGGATGAGCGGCTCGTTGAGCCGCTTGAAGGCGGAGCCGGCCGATTGGCTGCGGAACCGATAGACCGCCTGTTCGTAGGCCGCAGTGGCTTCCGGGGTCGGTTTGAGTCCTCCGGGCATCACCGAGAGGTGCACGACCGTCGGCAACTTTGCGGCATAGCCTTTCAGTTCCGAGACCAAGTTGCCGATCATGTCCAAGACGTCGCTGGTCCCCACCGATCAGTGCCTCGTCCGGTGACGTGTTTTCATGGCTGACACATACCGTGCTAGGCTTTCTCTGTCAAGCGCCTGCTGATCGGGAGTGCGAGGCCGGCGTTCCGTCTTGGCGCCGGTCTCATCCGATGCCGGAGAGGCCAGGGCCTGAATGACGGTTTCCATGTCCGGCGGGTGAGGCGAGGAGAATTCGACAT
Source organism: Nitrospira sp. (assembly GCA_016873525.1). Taxonomy (GTDB): domain Bacteria; phylum Nitrospirota; class Nitrospiria; order Nitrospirales; family Nitrospiraceae; genus SCVQ01. The sequence continues at coordinate 4,983 of VGXD01000093.1, forward strand.
AGGCGCCGGTGACGGGGTGCGAAAATCCCAGCGTCCTTGCGTGGAGCATGACGCGCGGAATCGGCAGATCGCCGCAGGCCATCACCTTGCGGCCCCCGTAGGTGGCATCGCCCAGGACCGGGTGCCCCAAAGAGGCCAGGTGTACGCGAATCTGGTGGGTCCGGCCTGTGCGGGGGAACAGTTCCACCACCGTGGCCGCCTTGCCGAGCCGCCGCGTCACTCGGTAGAGGGTGGCCGAGGCCTTGGGCCTGGCCGTACGGGCGGAGAATTTCTTGCGTTCTTTGGTATCCCGCCCGATGGCCAGCTCGATCACCCCCTCGTTCTTTCTGAGCGGGCCCCAGGCCAGCGCCTCATAGACGCGGGTGATCGTGTGTTGCTTGAATTGCCCTGCCAGGGACCGGTGGGCTTGGTCGGTCTTGGCGATGACCATCACGCCGGAGGTTTCCTTGTCCAGGCGGTGCACCAAGCCTGGCCGTTCCTTGCCGCCGATGGTGGAGAGGGACCCGTCCGGTGTCGCGAAATGATGCAGGAGGGCGTTCACCAACGTGCCGGTCCAGTGGCCGGGGGCAGGATGCACGACCAATCCGACCGGCTTGTTCAACATCAACAGCGACGCATCCTCGTAGAGGATTTCCAGCGGGATCGCCTCCGGCCTCAGCTCCAACGGCTCAGGCCGTGGAATGTCCATGACGATCTTGTCGCCGGGCTTGATCTTCTGGCTGGGCTTGACGACCAGGCCGTTGATCGTAATGCGGCCGTCGGCGATGAGCCGTTGGAGCGCCGACCGCGACAACGTCGGCTCGTGGCCGGCCAGAAAGATGTCCAAACGCTTGGGCGTCTCGCCGGAAGTGACGATGAGTTCTGATAGAGCCATAGAAATGGTGCGGGACATGGGACAGGCACGCAGGGCGTAGAGTAGCAGCTTCGTTCAACAATATGGAAGGGGAGGGAAGATCAGTATCTTCTTTGCCTGAAAAATCATAGAATGAAAGCTGGAATAGAGCCGTGGGGCTGGTCCGTGGAAAGGAGGTACGGCATGTCTGGCAGAGGACGACGATGGGGGGTTCTGATCGGGATCATGATGGCGACGGGATTCTGGGGATTCCCAGTTGAACCCACGAGGGCCGAGGCGCAGGGCGCTGTTCCGCTTGAGACGGTCGCCGACTACCTCCATGCCGTCATTGAGGCGGACCGGACCTTCTACACGATTCAAGTTGTGGAGCGGTTGCAGAAGAAGGGCAAGATCGTGGCCTCGGAAGACTGGCGTCTCTCACACACCCTGCCTTTGCCGGCCCAGTTCTTGAAGGAGTCCAACGATCTGGCCTCGCTGACCGGCACCAGAGTTCAGTACCGTCTCATCGGCCTCTGGCCGATCAACCCGCAGAACGCCCCGACGACCGACTTTGAACGGCAAGGGCTTGAGGATGTGAGGCAAAACCCGGACCGCCGGCACAGCGGCGTCGTGACCCTCGGCGGCGCGCAGTACTTTCAGGCCATCTACGCCGACCGGGCTGTCTCGCAGGCCTGCCTCGGCTGCCACAATGCGCATCCGAAAAGCCAGAAGCGCGATTTCAAGGCCGACGAGGTCATGGGCGCCGTCGTGATCACGATCCCGATGGGCCACTAGCCTTGTCGCTGGGAAGGCGTAGTCTGATTGGCGCTCCAATTCACTCAACTTCTGTGATAGCCTGTCCAGCAATACAGAAGGACGTTTGAGAGGGACGGTCATGAAACACATCGCGGCTCATTACGATGGGGAAAAAGTCGTTCTTGGTGAACCGGTACGGTTGAAGGCAAACACACCGCTTGAAGTTGTGGTTCCAGATTCGGAAGAGGAAGGCAATCTTCTCGGAAAGGGACTGTTCCTAGCGTCGTTACCGACCTTGCAGAAGGTATGGGACAATCCCGGTGACGCTGCCTATGACAACCCATGAATGACTTGCTGCCCTCGACAAGGCACGCATCATTCGACGCCTCGGGCATTTCTCTTCGCCTGACTTAGCAAAACTCGATCAACCCCTCCGCAACTGGCTTGGCCTCTAAGAAACGAAGAAACGGCACCACCGTTCTCTCATCTTATAGAACGCTACGCCTTGACCATGACAAGGAGCATCTTGAACCGCGTAACCGCTTTGAGGGCGTGCGGCCGACCGGCCGGAAGCCGCAAGAGCTGGCCGGCGGATACACGATGGGGCACCTCGGCGATCGAGATCTCCGCCTCGCCGTCGATCAAAATCACAAGCGCATCGAACGGCGCCCTGTGTTCGCTGAGTCCCTCGCCTTGATCGAAGGCAAAGGCCGTGACCGTGCCCGCTGGCTTCTTCACGATCGTTCGACTGACCACCGCACCAGGCTGATACTGGATGAGTTCGGCCAGCACCACGACGCCTTCAAGTTCGTCCGGTACGTTCGGCTCCACCATCACAGCGCCTCCATGAACGACATGCTGGGCGGGATCGTCATCGAGATTTCAGTCGGGCTCTAACACAGGCGTCAGGTGAAACGGTAGGTTAGACCACGCTATCGCGCTGGCCACGGTTGCACTTGTAGCAGAGAGTCTCGAGATTGGATAGATGATCGCTTCCTCCCTTGGCAAATGGGAAACGATGATGAACTTCAAGGCGCACGCCGACTCCGCTCGCGCCACACCTGACGCACGCAAAATGATCACGCTTGAGAACGAAAAACCGCTTTCTCAGGGACAGGGCGTCCCGTTTGCGCGGCGCCTCCACGGTCACAACGGGT
>VGXD01000094.1 GCA_016873525.1 Nitrospira sp.
CGACCACGTTATCCTGGTGCAGGCGAAAGAAAATCGTCCCCAGCAGCACCAGGGCGAAGAGGGAGGTGAACCCGAAGAACAGCATCCGGAACCCGTTGCTGCTTGAAGCCAGGATGCCGAAGGCAGCCCCCGGGTTTCTGATGTAGGTGAGGCTGAAGCAGTTCGCGATCACGGGGATGGACTCGTGCAGGCGCATGGTCTGCATGATGTGCGCCTTGCTCACCTGATCCAGAATGATCGTCCCGAGACTGATCAGCGCCAGGATGACGTAGCGGCCTCGCCCCTTCACCGGACCGCCTCGACGCAGCGATCGCAGAGCGTAGGGTGCTCGGCACAGGCGCCCACCGAGGCCCGATAGTTCCAGCAGCGCTCGCACTTCGCATGTTCGGATTTTGCGACCGTCACCGCCAGGCCCTCGTTCGGATCTTCCCCCTGGCTCACCGACACTTGCGAGACGATGAACAGCGTCGGCAGGTCGGCTTCATACGGTCTGAGGAAATCGTACCGTTCTCGGCCGGCACGCAGCCGGACATGGGCCTCCAGCGAGGAGCCGATCACCTTGTCACGCCGTTGCGCCTCCAAGGCTCCCTGCACGACCGTGCGGATTTCAACCAGCCGCTCCCACCGTTGCGCCAACTCCGCATTAGTCCATTGGGGAACAGGCTCAGGAAATGAGGCCAGGTGCACGCTGGGCCTGTCGGTCGTTCCCTGGGCGGACGCCGGCAAGACCCGCCAGATTTCCTCTGCCGTGAAGCTCAGCACCGGCGCCATCAGCTTCGTGAGCGTCACCAGAATATCGTACAACACCGTCTGGGAGCCGCGCCGCAGCGGGGCATCCCGGCGGAAGGTGTAGAGCCGGTCCTTCAGAATATCCAGATACACGGCGCTCAGGTCCACGGAACAGAAATTGTTCAGCGCGTGGAAGATGGCATGGAACTCGAACTCGTCATAGGCTTTTCTGACGCGCGGGATCAACTCACCCAATCGCATCAGAGCCCAGCGGTCCAATTCGGGCAACCGCTCGAACGGCACCCGATGCAGGGCCGGGTCGAAGTCGTAGAGGTTGCTCAGCAGGAAGCGGCAGGTATTGCGAATCTTCCGGTAGGCCTCGACGAGCTGGCCTAAAATTTCCGGCGAGATGCGGAGGTCTTCCCGGTAGTCCTGGGCCGAGACCCACAGACGCAGGATTTCCGCGCCGGACTGTTTGATCACGTCCTGCGGCGCCACCACGTTGCCGGCCGACTTGGACATCTTCTTGCCCGCCCCATCCACGACGAAACCATGGGTGAGGACGGCCTTGTAGGGCGCCTTGTTCTCCGTGGTCACGGACGTGAGCAAGGCGCTGTGGAACCAGCCTCGGTGCTGGTCCGAGCCTTCCAGATAGAGGTCGGCCGGCCACCACCGCCTTGGCTTGAGCACCGCCGCATGGCTGACGCCGGACTCGAACCAGACATCCAGAATGTCGCGTTCCTTCTCGAACGCTTGCCCGCCGCACTGGCGGCAAGCCGTCCCGGAGGGCACCAACTCGGCAGCCGGTTTCTGGAACCACACGTCCGCGCCCTCTTTGGCCACCAGACCAGCCACATGCTCGATCACCGTCGCGTCGGCCAGCACCGCCTTGCAGCCCGTGCAGGCAAACCCTGGAATCGGCACGCCCCAGACCCGTTGGCGGGACAAACACCAATCCGGACGGTTCAGGATCATGCCGTGAATCCGATCCCGGCCCCAAGGCGGAATCCACCCTTTGTTTTCAGCAATCTGATCGATAGCGGCAAGCGCTTTCTGACGCAGGTCGTTCTTCTCCATCGAGACAAACCACTGCTCGGTCGCCCGAAAGATGACCGGCTGCTTGCAGCGCCAGCAATGGGGGTAGGAATGGGAAACCTTGCCGTCCCCCAGCAGGACGCCGAGCGATTTTAATTTCTCGATGACGGCAGGATTGGCCTTCAAGACCTGTTGCCCGGCAAAGTCCGGCACGGCGGCGGTGAACCGCCCGGCGCCATCGACCGGCGCGACGATTTCCAAGCGCGCGCCCGGCGTCGCCGAAGCGTTGTGCTGCATCACCAGCACATAGTCTTCCTGGCCATGTCCCGGCGCGATGTGCACGCAGCCGGTTCCCTGCTCCAAGGTCACAAAGTCTCCAAGGAGAATGGGTGACAAGCCGGTCGTCAGGGGACGCTTGGTTTCCAGCCCTTCAAACCCCTGGCTGCCCTTGCGAGACCCCAACACCTCGTAACCGGTCAGCCCACAGGCCTTGGCCACGCCATCCACCAACTGTCGCGCGATCACCAAGGCTTCGGTCCCGACTTTCACGAAGGCATAGTCGATGTCCGGGTGCAGGCAGACCCCTTGGTTGGCTGGAAGGGTCCAGGGCGTCGTCGTCCAGATCACGACCGAAACCTTCGTCACGTCGCCGGGGAACGACAGCCCAAGGGATTGGCCCAAGATGTTCGGCGGACCGACGAGGGGAAATTTCACATAGATGGACGGCGAGGTATGGTCTTCATATTCAACTTCGGCCTCGGCCAGGGCGGTCTGGTCCACGGTGCACCAGAGAACCGGCTTGAGGCCCTTGTAGACCCCGCCCCGTTCCACGAACTTCCCGAACTCGCGCAGGATCGCGGCTTCATAGGCCGGGTCCATGGTGAGATAGGGATGGTCCCAGTCCCCCAAGACGCCCAGGCGACGGAACTCGTCCCGCTGGAGCTTGTAATATTTCTCCGCATAGTCGCGGCAGAGCCGGCGGATCGCGGGGCTGTCCAAATCTTTCTTCTTGTCGCCCAACTCCTTTAAGACCTGATGTTCGATCGGCAACCCGTGGCAATCCCAGCCCGGCACATAGGGCACCCGGTAGCCCGACATGGTTTTGGACTTGACGATGATGTCTTTCAGGATTTTATTGAGGGCGTGGCCGATGTGGATGCGGCCGTTGGCGTAAGGCGGGCCGTCGTGCAGGACATAGAGCGGCCGATCCTTCCCCGCTTCCTGAATCCGCGCATAGAGCCGCTCCTGCTCCCACCAGGCAAGCATCTCCGGCTCCCGCTGAGGCAAGTTGGCCTTCATCGGAAAATCGGTGCGGGGCAAATTCAGCGTCGCCTTGTAATCCATGGTCCCCATGAAACTCACGCCACCCTAAGGCAAGGGGGCGGGGTGGTTCCGACTGCGCGCGTCCGCCGAGCACCTTCTGAGCGTGCGCGGTGCGCGAGCACGGGAATCCTCCCGCCCCCTTAGCCTACGCCCTCAACTCACCGCCATCATACGATCCAAGGCAATTTTGGCCCAGGCTTTGTCATCCTCCGGCACGACGATGTGATTGACGACGCGCCCTTCAGCCAGGTTTTCCATCGCCCAGCAAAGGTGGGGCGCATCGATGCGGAACATGGTGGCGCATTGGCAGACGGTGGAGGAGAGGAACAACACCCGCTTGTCCGGATGGTCGCGCTTCAGCCGGTTGACCAAGTTCAACTCCGTCCCGACGGCCCAGGCCGTGTCGGCCGGCGCCGCGCTCACCGTCTTGATGATGAACTCCGTCGAGCCGACGAGGTCCGCCCGGTTCACGACCTCCTCGTGACATTCCGGATGCACGATGACCGTGACGTCCCGATGCCGTCGGCGGAAGTACTCGACGTGAGCTGGCTGAAACATCTGGTGCACGCTGCAATGCCCCTTCCAAAGGATCAACGTGGCCTTGCGGATCGCCTCCGCGCTGTGGCCGCCGTTGGGCATGAAGGGGTCCCAGACGATCATCTGCTCGCGCGGGAGCCCCATCTTGTTGGCCGTATTGCGGCCCAGGTGCTCGTCGGGGAAAAACAGGATCTTCTCGCGACGCGCCCAGGCCCACTTCATCACCGCCCAGGCATTGGACGACGTGCAGGTGATGCCCCCGTGTTCGCCGCAGAAGGCCTTGAGCACCGCCGCCGAATTGACGTAGACCACCGGCGTGACCGTCTCCTCGACGGGCAGCGCACGCCCCAACGATTCCCAACACTGGTCCACCTGTTCGATGGCCGCCATGTCCGCCATGGAACAGCCTGCGGCCAGATCCGGCAGGATCACGGTCTGTTGCGAGCGGCTCAAGATGTCGGCCGTCTCGGCCATAAAGTGGACGCCGCAGAACACGATGGAGGGGCGTTCGGAGCGCTCCGCCGCCAACTTGGCGAGCATCAAGGAATCCCCCCGGAAGTCCGCATGCTCGATCACTTCGTCGCGTTGGTAATTGTGGCCCAAGACCATCACGCGATCGCCCAGCGCCCGCTTGGCCGCAGCCGTGCGTTCGAAGAGTTCCTGGGGGGACAACGTTTGATAGTCCGACAACGGGAGCGGTATGGAAACAAGGGATTTCACTGCGTCCCCTCTTTATTCGATGGTGTAAAACGTGTCCAACCGGCCGTTTCGCCTAGGCTTGGATCGCCGGGCCGGCTCACGCGGCCTCATCAGGACTCTCATTCTACCTAGCTCGCCACGGACAATCAACGGCCTGCCGGCCGTGGAGCCGATGCGGATCGCGCAGCTTCATCCGGCCGCCGGCCTTCAGGCAGACCTTCAGAGAGACAGGGCCGAGTAGGGCCAAAGGCCGGTTGACAACCGGAAAAACCGGGGTGTACGATCACCACCATAGCTAGGGGAGCCTCAAGGCTGAGAGTCCGACCGGACGACCCTCAGAACCTGACCTGGATAATACCAGCGTAGGGAAGCGGCAACGGGCGTTCTCGCACGACGACTCCAGCCGCACCCTCCCCCGGTGCGGCTTTTTTTATTGACCAGAGCTATCAGCCGTCAGCCGCTTCCGGCGCTGTCGGCGGCGCTGTCGGATTGTTCCGGAGCTGAGAGCTGAACGCTGAGAACTTCCGCGAAAAGAAGAAAGGACCTCCGATATGAGCAACCTGCAGGCCACCTCAAACGGTCCTGGCAACCATCCTGCCGGTCATGGCGCTGGGGAACCCTCTCTCACCACCCAGCCCCTGCCCGCCTCGAAAAAAGTCTACGTCGCAGGCAGCCTGCCGGACGTGCGGGTGCCCATGCGGGAGATCAGCCTCACTCCGACGAAAGCGGCCAACGGCGGCGCCCCGACGCCCAATCCGTCGGTGACCGTCTACGATACCTCCGGTCCCTATACCGATCCCACCGTCACGATCGACCTCCAAGTCGGGCTCGCGCCCCTGCGTCGCTCCTGGATCGAAGGGCGGCAGGACGTGGCGGAGTTGCCCCACGTCTCGTCGGAATACGGACGGATGCGGGCCGCCGACCCCAAACTGACCGACTTGCGGTTTCAGCATATCCGCCAACCCCTGCGGGCCAAACCCGGCCTGAACGTCACCCAGATGCACTACGCGCGCCAAGGGATCGTCACGCCTGAGATGGAATATATCGCCATCCGGGAGAACCAGGCCCGCGAGGCTCACGCCGCATCCTCCGGCAATGGGAACGGCAACGGCCAGGGCGGCGTCCGGCAGCATCCCGGCCAGGCCTGGGGCGCCGCCATCCCCTCCCGGATCACGCCGGAGTTCGTGCGGGACGAAGTGGCGCGCGGCCGCGCGATCATCCCCGCCAACGTCAACCACCCGGAGAGCGAGCCGATGATCATCGGCCGCAACTTCCTGGTCAAGATCAACGCCAACATCGGCAACTCCGCCGTGGCCTCCTCGATCGAAGAAGAAGTGCAGAAAATGGTCTGGGCGATCCGCTGGGGCGCGGACACGGTCATGGACCTCTCCACCGGCAAAAACATCCACGAGACCCGCGAGTGGATTCTCCGCAATTCGCCGGTCCCCATCGGCACGGTCCCGATCTATCAGGCCCTGGAAAAAGTGGGCGGCAAGGCCGAGGACTTGACCTGGGAACTCTACCGGGACACCTTGATCGAGCAGGCGGAGCAAGGCGTCGATTATTTCACGATCCACGCCGGCGTCCGGCTCCCCTACGTCCCCTTGACGGCCAAGCGGATGACCGGCATCGTCTCGCGGGGCGGCGCGATCCACGCCAAATGGTGCCTGGCGCATCACGCCGAAAATTTCGCCTATACCCACTTCGAAGACATCTGCGAGATCATGAAGGCCTACGACGTGGCCTTCAGCCTGGGGGACGGGCTGCGGCCCGGCTCCATCGCCGACGCGAACGACGAGGCCCAGTTCGCCGAGCTGGAGACGCTCGGCGAGTTGACCAAGATGGCCTGGCGGCACGACGTGCAAGTCATGATCGAGGGCCCCGGCCACGTGCCGATGCACTTGATCCAGGTGAACATGGAGAAGCAGCTCGCGGCCTGCGACGAGGCGCCCTTCTACACCCTGGGGCCGCTGACCACGGACATCGCGCCGGGCTACGACCACATCACCTCGGGCATCGGCGCCGCGATGATCGGCTGGTACGGCTGCGCCATGCTCTGCTACGTCACGCCGAAAGAGCACCTCGGGCTGCCGACCAAGGAAGACGTAAAGACCGGCGTGATCACCTACAAGATCGCCGCCCACGCGGCGGATCTGGCCAAGGGCCATCCCGGCGCGCAGGCACGCGACAATGCCCTCTCCAAGGCCCGGTTCGAGTTCCGTTGGGAAGACCAGTTCAACCTGTCCCTGGACCCGGACACGGCCCGGACGTTCCACGACGCCACGCTGCCGGACCACGCGGCCAAGATCTCGCACTTCTGCTCCATGTGCGGCCCGCACTTCTGCTCGATGAAGATCACGCAGGATGTCCGGGACTATGCCGCGCAGAAGCAGTTGGACGAGCAGCAGGCGATCCAGATCGGCCTGAAGGAAAAGTCGGAAGAGTTCAAAAAAGCAGGTTCAGAGATTTATCTCTGAGCCTGAATGTTCAATGACCAATGTTCAATTTTCAATGGAATCAAGACCTCGCATGAACGATGAGTGGAAGCCAAATACTCTGAAGCCGAACGTCGTGTGCGATAAAAGCTATGCGTTCGCTCTTCAAATCATCGAGTTAGCTCGCCTCCTTCGGAAACAAGGCGATTATGAGCTGGCCTCTCAAGTTCTCCGAGCGGGCACAAGTATTGGAGCAAATATTGAGGAAGCGCAATCCGGAGTCAGCCGAGCTGACTTCGCTGCCAAAATTGGCATCGCCTCAAAAGAAGCGCGTGAGACGCACTATTGGCTCCGCTTGATTCGGGATGCGCGCTTGCTCCCTCACGATGAAGTTGCTCCACGCATTCACGAAGTGAGCGAATTGCTTCGCCTGCTGACCGCTATTGTCAGACGCGTTCAAGTCCGAACTCAAAAATTGAACATTGAAAATTCATCATTGAAAATTAGGAAGGTTCCCCATGTCTAAAAAGCCTAAACCCGCTCCCTTGCGGGAACGGGACATCACCCGACACATCGCGCGGGCCTACTATAAAGAATTCGACCAGCTCATCGAAAGCGACGTCATCGTCGTGGGCGCCGGCCCCTCCGGCCTGATCTGCGCGAGGGACCTGGCTTCCATGGGCTTCCGCACCCTGATCGTGGAGCAGGCGCTCGCGCTGGGAGGCGGTTTCTGGTCCGGCGGCTACCTCATGAACAAGGCCACGATCTGCGCCACGGCCAATAAGATTCTGGATGAACTCGGCGTGCCCTGCCCGCCGGTCAAAGAATGCGAGGGCATGTACCTCGTGGACCCGCCCCA
>VGXD01000095.1 GCA_016873525.1 Nitrospira sp.
GTATGAGTCAATGCGGAGGGGTCATTAGGATTCGTGTTGGTTCCATTGGCGCCCCAACTCGCCGAGTCGATGATCTCCATGTAGAAGTTGACATCGGGCGAGAGGTCATAGCCGATACCCAGACGCACCCACTGTTGCACGAAGAACGTGTTCCCAGACGAGAGGCGGCTTGCCTGATTATTACCCGCCGTATTAGCAACAGCATTGGCTTGGGTGTTGCAAGCACCGGCGGTCGAAGCGCCGTTGCCGAAGCACATGCCGTTACGCATTTCCGGCCTGACACGCAAGTCGGCGCGCAGCCAGAAATTCTTCAGGTTGAAGTTCTTCCCGATGACCGGGTCGTACTTCTCATAGGCTTCCTTCTGCGGAATGTTCCTCGGGATCGCCGGCAGGTTGGTGATGACTTCGCCGGCCGGCAGTTCGAAGGCCGCGAAGGCCGGCATGGCCGGCAACTGAAGACCAGCCGCCACCATGACCATCATGGTCACCGCGGCGATCGGGCGGCTCAACCACCCTTTCCATCCACTCATGCGATTCATAGCGTTCCTCCTGTGAGTTAGGCTCGCAGCAGCGGTCATGGTGCTCACCGCCATCTTCTGCTCCCCTTGTGCCCGTTGCAACAACCTGAACCCCTTCATCCGCTCACACTATGATATGATGCGGTTCTGTCACGGTTCGTTTTTTTCTACACATCGGAAACCTGCTGTGCCGCAGGCTCCCTTGGTTCATCTGCTCATTCTCAGGAACATCCACCCGGCTTGCGCCGGCCCGTCGATCACTGAGACTAGCGACCTTTGCCTGTCACCCCCCTTCGCCTCAATTCCGTATAATTTTTCAGTATCGTTTTCACTCGCCGTGATTCATTTGCTATGCCCAAGCTGCCCTCAAGCCTTCGCTCAGACCTTCGATTGATCGGCGGCCTGGTCCGGCTTTGCAGTGACTTTATTGATTTCCTCTTCCGCTTCTTTCATGGAGGCCTGTAGATCCTGCTCGACCATCTTGACTTCCTGCTGAATCAGATTGACTTCCGGCTCCACGGACTTGCGGAGATCATCCGCCGTTTCCTTAAATCCCTTGACCGCCTTGCCGACTTGACGGCCGATCTCCGGCAACTGCTTGGGCCCGAACAACAAAAATGCGATGACCAAAATAATGAGGATTTCGCCCGCGCCCAGTCCAAACATGTTTCAAACCCGTGACAAGTGACCAGTGACGGGTGACGGGTCGTGGAAAACGAGTGGAGAGCCGGCTTTCGATTTTTCTGTCACTCGTCACGCGTCACTCGTCACGTCTTGTTTATCCCTGTTTCGGCTGCTGCGCTTGCGTCACCGGTTGCGCAGGCTGGGGCGACCCTGGCTGAGCCAGTTGAGGCGACGAGACCGGCTGAGCCTGGCCCGGCGCCGGCTCTGCCGTGACATCGACGGCGTCCGGTTCGTGCACCGACTTCTTGAAGCCCTTGATCGCCTTGCCCAGTCCCTCGCCAAGCTGGGGGATCTTGCCGGCGCCGAAAATAATGAGGACGATAAAGAGAATCAGCAGCAGTTCCATCCAACCGAACGAACCAAACATCCTCACCTCTGCGTTAAAAGCCGCTTTCTGCTGCGAAAAACCCAGCTTCAGGCCCGTTCCCAACGGCCAACAACCGGTCAAAATGGGAGGCCTTTTACAAGAACCGATGCAAGGCTACATAATTTCTCAATATTATGTCAAGCAATCTCTTTCATTTCGCATGCAACTATTTTTTGGGGGATGGCGACGGGTCAAAACGGAGGTGATAATAATCCACCGATTGGGGCTCTATCCTGAAAGCCCCCCTGATGACATCCGGGTCATAGCCAAGGCCTTCCAACTCGCGCAGGACGCCGAAGACTTCTTCTTCGCTCAGATAGGCGATCGTATCCGGCACGCCGTCCCGCTTCAACGACAAAACAATGCCCTGGAGCTCCTCCCGCTCCTCCGGCGGCATCTCGTTGCGCAAGGGAAATTCGATCGTCCGCGCATAGGGACTCCGATAGGCGTCGTTGAGCACGCGCATCGTTTTGAGAATCAGGCGGTCCTGTTCCCAGGGCTTGAGCCGGCCGGCCGAGGGATAGGCGGCCAGGAGATCCATCAAGCTGATCACGTCGGTTCCCAGGCTTCGCCCGACGAATTCTTTCTGCGGCTCGATGACCGTTGCGCCGATCCCCTGGTACTTGGCCACAGACTCGATGAGAGCGAAGTTCACCATGAAACTGAATTGCCCGCCGAACTGGCCGTAACAGGGCTTCTCCGGATCGTTGAGCAGGGCCAGGTCGGCCGTCCCCGCGTCGAAACTGCTGAACCCGACGGCATCCGGAGCCAGGACCCGCTTCGCCTCCTTCATCGTCGCAAAAGCGCCGAGGTTGACCGGCACCAGGACCTCCTCGTCGATCTGCTTGAGGAATTCCGAAATCGTCTTCCGATAGGGCACAGGCTGCCAGTCGGTCTTCCGATACTCCCGTTCCCAGACAATGTCCTCAAGGGAGAAGGGAAACTCCTTCAGCGCCTGAAGGTCCTTCGCTTCGAAGGCCTTGACGAAGCCGGACCAATCGGCAATGGCGGCATGGGCCGTTTCACTCAAGTTGGGCCTGAGGTACTCTTCCTCCACCTCTCCACCCTTCCTGAGCATGAGCTTGGTGGGAAGGTCGTTCCAGAGCTCGTTGCAGAGGATGCGGTCCACCGTCCCGTCCTTGACCGTCGCCAACTCCGCCACCGAGGCACAGAGAGTCTCCACCCGATCCTTGTGGGCAGCCAGGTCCGGATGGTTCCCGGCAGCCTCCAACATGGCCGGCTGGCTGTCCACCAGGACATAGCGCACCAGTGGGTAGACCAAGCCCCCCTGGTCCAGCTTTTTTAAATGGCTGAGGAAACAGGCGGCGAGGTTGCCGTTTCCAGGACCCCATTCCATGATCGTGAGACGTGATGGGTGTTGGGTGTTGGGTGGCGACTCTCTTCGCGCTTGACGCTTCACGGCCTTTTCAAAATAATCGGCCGCCAGCGCATGGGCGAGGCGGTAGTCCGCTGTCGCAAACGTCTGATAGTAGTCCCGGATGCGGTCGGCCTTCAGGCCGTAGAAGATCTGCGTGATGTGGGCCTGCCACTCATCGGCGGGCTTGAATTCGCCGATGAGCTGCGGGAGCGCATCGGGGTCTTTGGGAATGCTCGTCGCCATCGTTGCCATAGATCGGGCGCGATCATAGCAAAAGCTCGACGCCACGGCAACCGCTCCACCCGTGACGGGTAAGGCATGACAGGTGACAAGTGACAAGTGACGCGTGAAGAGCCTTCCGATGAATGGAACCCGTCACCTGTCACGCGTCACCCCTCACGGTGCTCACGCTTCACACCTCATTTGACAGCCGGCCGGTCGGCTGTGTATCACTGTCGCATGGACAAGGTTATCGCCAGGGCTCTCGCGTTCCTCCTCTTCCTTGGAAGCCTTGGCATGGGGAACCGGTCCTCAGCTGAAGAGCCGCCCCTCACGCGCGACCTGCCGATCTCGGAATTTCAAAACCGCGCGGACACCCCGTCCTACAATTACGATGCGCCGCCCCAGGGCCTGTTCCGCACCATCCAGTTCGCCGAGAGCTTCGAGGAGGAGTTGGGGTTTCGTCGCACCCACGAGATCGTTCCCATCAACCCTACCGATGTTTTTCGTCCCGACACGCCGACCGTCTTCATCGTCTTCAGCGTCTACCCCCATTACGAGTCCTATCAAGTCTTCGGCGTCTGCCTTCCCGAACAGGTGGAAGGACTCGATCCCCAAAAACCGCTCGCCAAGGATGCCATGTACCTGGCCCTCGAAGATGAAAGCGGCTATCTCAAGCTGGCCGCCCCGGCCGGGGGATGGCCTCCGGGAAAGTACAAAGTGGAAATCTACATCGGCTGGCAGGTCAACCCGTCCAACCTGCTCGGCACCATGCGCTTCACCGTCGCCCCAAAACAGTGACAGGTGACGAGTGATGCGTGACGCGTGCAAGCATTTTCGCCCGTCACTTGTCACTTGTCACTTGTCACCCATTACGAGTCCCCGTTTGACCCCTTGGAAGGTATTCGGTAGAATGCGTGGCTCATTGTCCGTATGAAGGGAGTGCCCCGCCTGCCATGACAGAGTTGACCCGCCCCTGGGTATCCGTCGTCATCCCCATTAAAGACGAACGAGATAACCTAGCGCCGCTGACCGAACAACTGTTAAAGGTCCTGGGAACACGGGAAGAATCCCGCACCGCTTCCTTTGAGATCCTCTACGTCGACGACGGCAGCACCGATGGGAGCGGCCCGCTCCTGGACACCCTGGCCGCCCGGCACCCCGAAGTCCGCGTCCTGCATTTCGACCGCAACTACGGCCAGACCTCGGCCTTCGATGCCGGCTTCCGGCGAGCCGCAGGCGAGTTGGTGGTCACGATGGACGGGGACCTGCAGTTCGACCCGGCCGATATCCCGGCGTTGCTCCCCCTCGCATCCCGCTACGACCTCGTCTGTGGCTGGCGCAAGGACCGCCACGACAACCTGGTGCGGAAACTCTCTTCGCGCATCGCCTACCTGGCTCGCGGGCTGGTCACGGGGGACCGCATTCACGACACGGGCTGTTCGTTGAAGGTCTTCCGTCGCGCCGTCGTCGAACGCATCCCCCTCTTCGAAGGCATGCACCGCTTCTTTCCCGCCCTGGCGAAGATGCACGGATTCACGGTCACCGAGGTCCCGGTGCGGCACTTCCCTCGCGCGCACGGCCGCTCCAAATACGGCGTCGGCAACCGGGTCTTCAAGAGTCTCTACGACCTCCTGGCCGTCCGGTGGATGCAGAGCCGGTGCCTGCGCTATCGCCTGAGAACGGACGTGACGCGTGACAAGTGACGCGTGACGCGTGGTGAGAGAATGGAGCAAACGCGCCTAAGAAGCCACAAAGATCTCGACGTGTGGCAACGTGCGATGGATTTGGCGTCGGAAATCTACGCCACCACCACGCGGTTTCCAAGAGAGGAAGCGTACGGGTTAACCATGCAGGTGAGACGTGCGGCTGTTTCCATTCCTAGTAACATCGCGGAGGGCGCCGCAAGAAATTCCAGGAAAGAGCTTGTTCAGTACCTACATATCGCCATGGGCTCCGTTGCAGAACTCGAAACGCAGCTTCTGTTGGCAAGACGGATAGGGTTCCTTTCAGAAAGCAAGCCACTGGATACATTGGACGAGGTCAGGAAAATGCTCGTTGCTCTTCTCAGGTCCCTCAAGCGGAAACCCGTCACCCGTCACGTGTCACCCGTCACGTCTTTATCATGACCACGACCGAAATGATCTGGCTGGGCATCGGCTTTTTCGGCCAAACCATCTTTTTCATGCGGTGGGTGGTCCAGTGGATCGCCTCCGAGCGCAGCGCCGAGAGCCGTGTCCCGATGGCCTTCTGGTACATGAGCCTGATCGGCGGGCTAATCACCCTGGCCTATGCCGTCTATCGCAAGGACCCCGTCTTCATCGCCGGCCAGAGCGTCGGCGCCTTCGTCTATCTGAGAAACCTCATGCTGATCCGCCGCACCGCGCCACCAGCCGTGACGAGTGACAAGTGACGACTGACGGGCACCGGGCAACGGATCACGGGGACCGCATCGCGCCGTTTGCGTCACCTCCCACCCGTCACTCATCACTCGCCCTTCTCCTCCTGCTCGCCGGCCTCCTGTTTTTTCTCGGCCTGGGCACGCTCGGTCTGACCGATCGGGACGAAGGCCGCAACGCCGAAGCCGCCCGCGAGATGGTCGAAACCGGCGATTGGGTCAGCCCCACCTTCAACTACGAGCCCCGTTTCGCCAAGCCGGTGTTCGTCTACTGGCTCATGGGCGGCGCCTATCGGCTGTTCGGCGCAAGCGAATTCACCGCCCGCCTGCCCTCCGCCGCCCTCGGCGTCGCGCTGATCCTGATCCAATATCTCTTTCTGGCACGCCTGCGCGGGCCGATGCTGGGACTGCTGGGCGGCCTGATGTTGCTCCTGAACGTGGAGATCGTCGCCATCGGACGTCTGGCGCTCACCGACAGCACGTTGATTTTCTTCACCACCCTGTCGCTCTTCGGCTTCTGGCTGGGGCTGCACGGAGAAGGCCGGACCAGACAGGCGATCTGGCTCTTTTACCTGGGCATGGCGGTCGGCATGCTCACCAAGGGGCCGGTGGGGATCGCCGTCCCGTTACTGGCGGCCGTTCCCTATCTGACGCTCACGCGCCGCTGGGGGCAGTTCTGGCAGAAGGGATTCCCTCTGGCCGGCCTCGTCCTGCTCCTGGCCCTGGCGCTTCCCTGGTACGCGGCCATGTTCTCAATCCACGGCGCGAGGTACGGCGCCTCGGCCCAGGCCGACACGATCGGACGGTTCTTGGGCGCGATGGAAGGCCATAGCGGCACCCTGCTCTTTTATCTCCCCATTCTCCTCTTCGGCTTCTTCCCCTGGAGCGGATTCCTGCCCGTCGCCTTGTACCAGGCCTTCAAGTCCTGGCGTGACAGGTTACGCGTGATGCGTGACGAGCACCTGCGTCCGACCCCTCACTCGTCACCCGTCACCCATCACCCGTCACCCATCACAGACGAGTTGGAACTCTTCGCCGCAATCTGGCTCGTCGGCGTGTTGCTCTTCTTCAGTTTGTCCGCCACACGCCTGCCCCACTACATCGGGCCCCTCTATCCTGCCGCCGCCATTCTGGCCGCTTCTTACTGGAACCGATGCCTGACCGATCCCTCCACCCCGGGCCTCCGCGCAGCCCTCCACCTGCTGACTCTGCCCGGCTATCTCTTGGGAGCGGCCCTCGTCGCAGCCTCCGCCCTCTACACCAATTTCGTGGAGCAGATCGCCAAGGAGTTTCCCATCGCCGCCCAGGTCGATCCTGGCTCAGGCCCGCTGACGGCCGGGATCATCCTGCTCCTCGGCATGGGACTGGTGCGCTACTTCGGCCGCTCGGACGAACAACGCCGCTTGGTGTTCTGGACGGCAGGGGGCGCCATCCTGCTCGTGTTGTTGATTGCCATCCAGGTCACGTTGCCCCGACTCAACAAATACTTCATCACCCCCCCGCAAGAACTGGCCTATGCCGCCGGACTGAACCTGGGCCCCTCAGACCATCTGATCCTTTACGGCTCCCCGAAACCTTCCTGGGTGTTTTACGCCAAGAGGAAGGCCATCGTCATCCAGCCGGGTGAAGAAGCGAATATCCTGCCCTACCTTTCGCCCGCCTCCTCATCCTCTCCGCTGAGCCGGACGATGATTCTTCTGCCTTCCCGCCTAAAATCGAAGCTGCCGGCCGAGGCCGCACAGTTTTCTGTGGTCCTGGAACGCTACGGCTACAGCCTCCTCGCCAACAAGCCGATGGTCGATATCCCGCCCATGCCGCAGCCAAGCCCAAGTCTGAGCCCCCACGGCTAAACCAAATCTGTACGGGCTACGTTGAAGACAGCGTTAGAGGATGGGGAGAAGGCCCTGGAAAGCCTGGGCTGCCACAGCGGCTACGACTACGCCCAGCGCCACCGCCGATTCCGTCATCACCAGCCGAGCGTTCAACCCCATGGAACCGGCAGCAGCAAGCCGTAGATCATCCTGAGCTTCCAACCACCCGGCACCGGCGAGC
>VGXD01000096.1 GCA_016873525.1 Nitrospira sp.
GAACGACAAGCGCACATCCGGGCTGGCCGCCGCCTTCGACCGGACTCACCGGCCCGAAACCTACCTGGGCGAAACCGGCAACCCGCCGACCCCGGCATGGCCGGCCTTCAAGCTTCAGTGGCTGCGCGACAACGATGCCGCGGCATGGCGCAAGGCCGAGATGGTTCTCATGCCGAAGGATTTCGTCAATTTTCGGCTGACCGGCATCGCTGCAACCGACTGGACCGAGGCATCCTGCACATTCCTGATGAATCCAAGCCGCCGCTCATGGTCGCGGGCCATGATCGAGAAACTGGGCCTCGATGCCGCGAAAATGCCCCCGATCCGGTCACCGGGCGACATTCTCGGACCCGTTACGCCGGCCGCCGCCCGGGAAACGGGATTGGCGGAAGGAACCCCCGTTCTGGTCGGCGGCAGCGATTTTCCGATGGCGCTTCTCGGTTCTGGCGCCTGCCGGCCGGGGCTCGCATCCGAGGTGATGGGCAGTTCCAATATCATCACCTCGATCATGGACCGGCCACTGCTCCGCGCCGATATTTCCAATGTTGCCACGATCGAAGGCCATTGGGGTGCCTTCGCGCTGCTCGATTCCGGCGGCGATGCGATGCGCTGGGCCCGACGGGCCTTCCATGAAAAGAAAATCGACTATGAAGAGATCGTCGCCCGCGCGGCGGAGGCTCCTGCCGGTGCCGGCATGCTGTTTTTCCTTCCCTATCTGGTAGGCGAACGGTTTGGCCAGCACCGCAATTCGCGCGCCCAATTTTTTGGGCTAACCGCCGGGCATGGACTTGCCCATTTGCATCGGGCCGTGATGGAAGGCGTGGCTTTTGCCGTCGCCCAGCAGATCAGGATCATGGAAGCGGCGTCGGGCAATACCGTCGAGCGCGTCATCGCCTCGGGTGGCGGCGCGAAGACGGCGCTGTGGCTGAGGATCAAAGCCAGCGTCTATGGCATCCCGATTATTGTCCCCCGCGAGGCCGAATGCGGCATCACAGGCTGCGCGGCGCTGGCGGCGACGGCAACCGGACGGTTCGCCCGCCTCGACGAGGCCATCGCTGCCCTCGTCGGCTTCGAAAACGAGGTTATGCCGGATCCGGAATGGCAGGCCATTTACCAAAAAATGCTGCCCGTGTTCGAAAAACTCTATCGGAACGCCCAGCAGTTCTACGATGACCTGGACCGCCTGTCTGACTGACCGAGCCGGACATTGCGCGATCTCGCGCCGGGGGGGCCAGCGCCACTGACACAATCGAGAGGGAACCCATCATGGATGATGTGATCAAATGCTTTCAGCCCGACCTCTTCAAGGATCGCCATGTCCTGGTCACCGGCGGCACCAGCGGCATCGGGCTTGGCATTGCCCGGGGCTTCGCTCGCCTCGGCGCGCGGGTCATTGCCACAGGAAGCTCGGAAAAGAAGCTCGCCGCCCTGAAGGCTGGCCTTTCCGACGGTTCTCTTTCTTTCCAGCGTCTCGACGTGCGCAACGTCGAGGAAATCCGGCGTGTTATCGGTGACTTTGGGCGCCTCGATGTTCTGGTGACTGCCGCCGGCATCGCCCGGCCGCACGATGAATTCACCGATCCGGTATACGACGAAGTCATGGAAGTGAATCTCAACAGCGTGATGCGCCTGGCGATGGCTGCGCGGTCGCTGCTGGCAAAGTCCCACGGATCGATTCTGAGCATCGCATCCATGTTGAGTTATCTTGCCGACCCCAATGTTCCCGCCTATTGCGCCAGCAAGACCGGTCTGGTGGGGCTGGTCCGCTCGCTCTCGCACGCCTTCGGGCCGGAAGGGATCCGGGTCAATGCCATTGCCCCCGGCTATCACAAGACCGACATGACGCGCGTTCACTGGGAAAATCCACCCGTAGCGGCCAAGATCAGCGAGCGATCCGCCCTGAAGCGCTGGGGCACCGTTGACGATCTGGTCGGTGCGGCCCTGTTCCTTTCGTCGCCGGCTGCGCGATTCATCACCGGGGCCACGCTGCCGGTCGATGGCGGTTACGGGATTGGATGACAACGGGGAACATTATCGTGGCCTGTCCGCCGTCAGAACACTCAGGGCGTTTCGGGGCGGCTGCTAACGGAAGACTCGGCGCAACTGGTTTTTCGGTTTAGGCCGTGGCTTGCCGGTGCAGCAAGCGGTAGCGTTCGACGGTCTTTGGTTTGATCGCTTCTGTCCTTTCCAGAATGGCCTGCCCGTGACCGGTATAGACGGCGGCCGGCGTGAGGCTGCCTTGTCGTGTCCCCCGTCAGGAATCGTTAGACAGACTGGGGTGATTGCGTAGAGGAGTGTTTTGGGCTCACCGTAACCCGAGAGGGAACGAGCATGAGCCAGAAGCAAGGGTTGTCTCAGACGGCCGAACAGCACGTCCGGGAGATCCGTCGCCGGACGCGCAAGCAGTATTCGTCGGAAGAGAAGGTCCGGATCGTGCTGTCGGGCCTGCGTGGCGAACATTCGATCGCCGAGCTGTGCCGGCGGGAGGGGATCGCCGAGAGCATGTACTACGCCTGGTCCAAGGAGTTCATGGAGGCCGGCAAGAAGCGGCTGGCCGGGGACACCGAGCGCCAGGCGTCGTCAGGCGAGGTCAAGGACCTGCGCCGGGAGATGGGGGCGCTCAAGGAACTGGTGGCCGATCTCACGGTCGAGAATTGCCTGCTGAAAGAAAGTTCCTACGGGGCTGAGGGAGACCGCGAAAGAGATACCCCGCTTCGGAAAAGCTGGAGATCATCCGGCTGGTCGAGGGCGCGCGTCTGCCGGTAAAGCGCGTGCTCGCCAAGCTGGGCGTCTCGCGGCCGACATTTTACCGCTGGTACGATCTGTATAGGCGCTTCGGCGAGGCGGCCTTGGCGGATCGACGATCCGGACCGAGCCGCGTCTGGAACCGTATCCCGGACGCCGTGCGAGGTGCCGTGCTGGATATGGCGCTCGACCGGCCGGAGCTGAGCCCGCGGGAGCTGGCGATCACCTTCATCGAAGAGAAAGCCCAGTTCGTCTCGGAATCTTCGGTCTATCGGCTGCTCAAGGCGCAGGGGCTGATCGCCAGCCCGGCCTTCATCGTCATGAAGGCGGCCAACGAGTTCAAAGACAAGACGACGGCGCCCAATCAGCTCTAGCAGACCGACTTCACGTATCTGAAGGTCATCGGCTGGGGCTGGTTCTACCTGTCGACCATCTTGGACGATTACTCGCGGTTCATCGTCGCCTGGAAGCTCTGCACGACGATGAAGGCGGCTGACGTCACCGAGACGGTCGAGATGGCGCTATCGGCGTCGGGGCTGGACGGAAGCCGGCATCGGCCGCGGCTTCTGTCGGACAACGGGTCGAGCTACGTCGCGGGCGATCTGGCGACGTGGCTTGGCGAGCAGAACATCAAACACGTGCGCGGAGCGCCCAATCATCCGATGACGCAGGGCAAGATCGAGCGCTGGCATCAGACGATGAAGAACCGGATCCTGCTCGAGAACTACTTCTTGCCCGGCGACCTCGAGGCCAAGATCGGCAGCTTCGTCGATCGCTACAACCACTGCCGATACCACGAGAGCATCGGAAACCTCACGCCAGCCGACGTCTATACCGGACGCGGGCAGGCCATTCTGGAAAGGAGAGAAGCGATCAAGCGAAAGACCATCGAGCACCGCCGCTTGCTGCACCAGCAAGCCGCCGCCTAAACTGCCAACCAGGTGAGCCGAAGCCTCCGCTATCAAGCCCGCCCAGCAGTCTCAAATATCCTGACGACGGACACCCCCCTATCCTGCTCCGAATTGCTGCTGACCGGAACGGAGCCGCGCGCCATCCATGCCAGTCGATCGCACTCCAGATCGCGCCAAACCGGACCGCATCATTCCCGCCTGGAGACGATCCCCCGCGCTCCGGCCAAACCGCGCCGGAACCCCGTCTCCGCCACCCGGCGCAGCGCCTCCGCCCGCTCGCCGTACCCGCCTCGACCGTGCTACTAACCCAAACACTCGCCCTCTGAGTGGACCTATTCCAGGGGGAAGGTCAGTTAGGATCGATCATCGCAACGCCGTTCTCAACAATTTGTGTCGAGGCGATGAATACTCACAAATCGCATCGCAAGAGCCGCTCGCCCGCGGGAGCTCCGTGGAGCGTGAGTCGCATCCACGGCTCTTTTTCTAGATCGGGCGGAGGACGGGTCGTGGTGGTCACGACGTATTGAAAGAGCGGTTGTTCGCCAACGTCTTCCAGCCAGCGCGCGAGTTGGAACAGCCGATGGTACAGGGACAACCCCAAATCGGCCTCGCGTGGGCTGTCGTGGACCAGGAACGCCGGAACACGTGTCGCGCCTTCGATGCTGAGACAGAGGGCGGATAAGTCGAACGCAAGCACCTTCAGCGAATCGATAGCCGCGGTCGAACGATCCCCGCCCATCTCTACGGTGAGTTCTAGGCCATTGCCCGTAAGGGCGATGCATCCCTGGGCCTCGGGTCCGACCAAGCGTCGAATGATCGGATCGAATTTACCGCTCAACCGTCCGAACACGCGAGCTTGCTTGTCGCGGTAGGCCGCGACGCGTTCGCGCCCGGTCTCGATTTTTGTCGTAATCTCTCCGAGGTTCCGGCCAGCGGCATCCTGTTGATCGAGTAACTCGGCGAAGCGGATCACATCATCGACGAGCCGGCGCGCCGAATACCAGGTCCTTTCTCTCGCGTCGCGCGCTTTTTCAATGGAGCGAAGACGATTGAGCAATCGCTCTGCCTGTTGCCGTGCAATGGCAAGTTGCCGCCGGACGCGCGTTCGTTCGTCGTTGGCGCTCGTTAGTCGACCATTCTCGTCAGTCAGGTCTTGCTGGCGCTTGGTCCACCGCTGTCGACAGGTCTCCAGATCGGGCAGCTTGCGCGACAGGCCGCATCCCTCGGCCAAGGCGCGATCGATGGGAACTTCGCAAATCGGACAAACAGGGCTCTCGGCCTCATGTTGGGAATAGGACAACCCCGGAATCTCGCCCCTAATTTGGCTGATGATTCTTGGGATTTCCGAAATCCGTGCGTCAAGACCGCTTATCCGCTGACTGAGTATGTCGACCTCGGCGCGCGCTGCTTCGTACTCCTTCCTGGCGGTTTCGATCTCCGAAGCGGCATCTTCCGCCGGAAGGTGAACGGCGGCCGCGAGCCGTGTTTGAGCGGACTTACGCAGCATGTCGATGGCCATCGGCCCATCGGTTAGGACATCACCGGCCAATCCAAGGGCTGCAATCAGGCGAGTTCTCGTTCCTTCGATTTCCCACCGCCTGTGCTCGACTTCCTGCTCAAGCACACGCCGCTCTTCATCCAGCTTCGCGATTGCGGCTCTCTCGGAATGCTCATCCGGCGTAATTGCTTGGAGGAAGGCCCGCAATGCGTCGAGCTTCTCGGTGTGGGTGAGCCCTCGCGCCGGCGAGTCCGAGTCCGAGGCGGGAGATCGCCAATCGAGGACGTGGTCGAAGCGGCACTCCTGATCCCGCATCAGCCAGGCGAGCGCGATCGGCCAGCTTCGGCGTTCGTGCCGATGTCCGGGAATCAGCTCGGCCAACTCGATGGTCAGGACGGCTTTTTCGATGGCGTCGAGGAAAGGCTCCAAACCCGTCGACACGCCTTCACCGGCCGCAAGTTCTTCCAGGCTCGCATTCGGGACCGCCATGTGGCGCCGGCGAACACCCAGGGGACGAACGACCGCCCAACACGTTCCATCGAGCACGACTTCCGCGCCGACAATGCCGTTCAGGAATGCTGTGCCAATTCGGTCGCGTTGATCCTCGGGGGCAAAGCGATCCTCGCCCAAGCAATATCGAAGCAGGCGGCAGAACAGCGTCTTCCCGCCGCCATGGCCCATCGCTCCGTCCGCAGGACCAGAGGCAAGGGAGTCTGCTCCGTCGGGCGACCACACGATATTAAGGCCGGGTCGGAGCGTGATGTCTCGGACGAGTTCACCGTCGGGATCGCGCCAGACGGCAAGTCGCCTCACCCAAAGCCGGGGACCGGCCGCGCCATCCGCAGGCCGAACTTCGAGGTCCGGCCGAAGGAGGTCAGGCTGTCGCGGCATTGATCCACCCTCGCAGATCATCCGGAAGCGTGGCGATGACCATATCGGTGGACGCGCGGGTCAGAATATCGAGGACCATCCTCGCCCGACCGTCGGGCCATCCTGCTGTATTGAATGCATCGAGGCCGGCACCGGGCGCCCAAGTGCCCGCTTGAACATTGTCGATCAAATGACCGTTGCCGCGCAGGTTGCGGACCGCTGTACCCCAAGCCTGATCGGTCCTGGCGACGAATTGCGTCACGCCGCCGGGCAAGGGATCGGCCTCGTTTCCCACGAGCCGGCGCCATGTGGCGGCTTCCTGCGTCGTGAGATGCGACACCGAGAGCCTTGGCTCAAGCGCAAGAGCAGCGGCAAGGCGGACTTGCCGAGCCGGGAGCGGACCGGCCATTGCTTTCAGCAGTGCGGCGAGCATCGCGCCCGTCTCGGCGCGTTGATCCTGCATCGGTCGCGCCCAGGCACCGTCCGGCAGGGTTGTAGGATCGGGGCGGAGGAAGAAATCCAGCGCCTTCGCCACCGCGCGAGCTTTCCGCTTGGTAGGCTTCTTTGCCTTCACTGGCGCAGCAGTCGCCTCGGCGGCGGCGCGCTCGTGGTTCAGAGCGAGAAGGCGTCGCAGTACTTCTTTCCGCGCGGCGGGACTGATGGTGTAGCGAACGCGGTCGTTCTCGGGCAGCGTTTCGACTTCTCGGAAGTCATGGCCGAGATCGAGGTCCTGCCAGCCGTAGGCGTCGCGGATGGCGAGGTCGAGTTCGCGGTGGAGGCGGCGCAGTTCGATGAGGCCCTGATGGCCACGCTCCGCCTCGTCGGCGGGCCTTTTGCTCACCTTGGCGACCAGCGCGACGGAGAGATCGCGAGTGTGGAAGAGATTGTAGATGTCCGTCAGGCCGAGCCAGAGCGACAGCATCAGCGCCTTGCGCCGTTCGTGGTAGCGCTCGCCGATGTCCGCCAGGGCTGGGTTGGCCGTCTGCCAAAGACCTGCGGGGAAGGCAAAATTCTCGAAACAATCTGTCGGAGAATAGCGCAGCCGCGTTTCAAGTGCCCCGCTGTATTTGCGCGCCCAGACGTCATGTAGTGTCGATTGCACAACAGCATATAAGTCCCATCTATCAACGACGAAGACCTTTACACCTTGTGTAAATAAATGGTTGGTTGGCCGCGAGACAAAATTTAGGTACTTCGCCGTAGCGCAGGCCACAAAGCATCTTTTAATATTTCTAATTGTCTCATAAAGACGAATCCTCGGACGCTCAAATAGCCACCAATTCCTGTTCAGGTTTGCATCTGAATTTCCTGTTCTCTCTTGGCTCACCCGATTTATAAGCAGAGAGAATGGTGCCTCGTAAGTTCGGGCCTTCGCTTCATCCCAGTCTGCAAAGAAAATTGCGCTGCGCTGTGGAGATTGATCTGGAACATCAGTTATTTCGCCACCACTGAGTATAGGGAGTACAACCTCAGAATTCTCGAAATTATCATCGATCAGCTTCTGCGCCTC
>VGXD01000097.1 GCA_016873525.1 Nitrospira sp.
ACCAGGACGTGACCTGGCGGGAGGTTGCGGATGCCCTGGAAAATCGTGCGGGGGGTCGGAATGTACTGGAAGGTCAGGTAGTGGTGGATGGCGACCGGATCGACGGCTGGAACGGCCCCCTCCACAAGCAGGGCCTTCAACTCCGACGCGAAGCGAAGGCCGAGATGATCCACCGCGTAGAACAGCGGCTTCTTCCCCAGCCGGTCGCGGGCCAAGACGAGACGCTGGTTCGGCCCATCCCAAATCGCCACGGCAAACATCCCTCGCAGCAGAGAGAAACACCCAAGCCCCTGCTCCTCGTAGAGATGGAGGAGGACTTCCGTATCGGTGCGCGACCGAAACGTCGGCTTCGACCGGAGGCCACGGCGAAGCTCTTCGTAATTGTAGATTTCCCCATTGAAGACAATTTGAATCGTCCCGGCCTCGTTCGACATGGGCTGGCGGCCGGCTGGGCTCACATCCAGGACGCTCAGGCGGCGATGCGCCAAGCCCACGTGACCCTGGACGAAGAGGCCCTGATCATCCGGCCCCCGATGTCGGAGACTCGCCCCCATGGCGGCGATCACCCGCGCCTCCACCGGCCTCCGATCCGCCGTGACTTGCCCCGCGATCCCGCACATGACGCTCGTCCTTTGGCTCCGATGCTGTCCGAGCCCTTACGCGACTGGGACCTCTTCATAACAAGCGGCGATCTGGGCCGAGGTTTGATCGGCTGAAAAACAAGCCTTGACCCTGGCCACGGCCGCCGCTCCCATCCGTCCCCTCAAGCCGGCGTCGCCCAAAAGGGTAAGCACCCGCTGGGCCACGGCCTCCGCATCCCCGCAGGGGGTCACGAACCCGGTCACTCCGTCCACCACGACCTCGGCCGATCCCCCGGCGGCCGTCGTCACCGCCGGCGTGCCGGTCACAGCCGCTTCCAGCAAGACGTTCGGCATGCCTTCCGTGACGGAGGTCAGGACCAGCACGTCCATCAACTCCATCAACGCCGGCACGTCCCTCCGCTCTCCCAACACGAAGGCCAGGCCGGTCAATCCCAACCGTTCGATTCCCCCCTCGATCGTCCCCCGCATCGGCCCATCGCCGACGATCAGGAAACGCGTATCGGGCCTCACCCGAGCGATGGCCGCCGCAGCCTTCAGAAATGTGGCATGGTCCTTTTCCCTGGACAGACGACCCACGATCCCCACACAGGGACTGTCCGCCGACACCTGCAATCCGGCTTTGAGTTGGTCGCGTGCGCTGCCATCCGGCACAGACAGCTCGTCCGCCTCGACCCCGTTATACACCGTGAGCAGCTTTCGATCCCGCACGAAAGCCCAGCGCCGATGCTCACGGCGGACCGCATTGGAATTGACGATCAGACGGGTTTGGAGCGGCGCCGTGAGCACATCGATGCCGCGTTGCCACTTGGGATAGAACCAGGGAAACCGGCCAGGCCTGCCGCTCCTCAACGACCCGACGACCGTCGGAATGCCAACCAGCGTTCCGGCGATCGCACCCAGCGCAACGGCATGGTGCAGCCAGGAATGCAGGACTTCACAAGGGGACCGGTACAGGTGCCGGACCAATTGCCCCACGACCCCGAGCGTGGCGAACCGGCAATGGGGGTTCAGGAAGGTGATCGGCACCCCCAGGCGTCGGATCTCCGGCTCGAAGAACTTATCGAGCGTATCCAGCGTCACAACTTCCGGCTCCCACTTGGTCCTGTCCAGGTGCTCCAAATAGGACGCCAGTTGCCGCTGGGCCCCTCCAAGCCCCAGGCTCGGAATAAACAAGACCAGGCGGCGCGGCTCACTAGTCAGGCGACGACGGAGGTATCCGCTGAGCGGATGGAATCCGATCGCTTGCAATGGGCGGAGGACGAGACCGATCCCAGCCAGAGCAAACAGCCCGGCCACGTCCAGCCTGCGCCTCACCCATCCCCACACCTGCCTTGCCGCGCCGTACAGAATATGCACCGCCCTCAGCCCTACGCAGGCCACGACGCTAGTCGCAATCCAGCCGGCGCGGCTCCACGCTTGACTCTGTCCACGACTGTTGCAAGACAGGATCTTGGGAATTCCCAGGCGGATCGGGACCAGCCGCACATTCCAGTACCGGATTCCGAACCGGTCTTCGAACGGCACCACGCAGAGGTCGGCGGAAGCCGTCGTTCCCGGCGTCGCCCTCAGCCTGGACAGGTTCTCCGGCAACGGATGAAGTTCCTCAAAAAAACAGGCCTGACGGACTTCAGCCAAATCCGCCTCCCTCGCAAGCCCGATCAAGGCGGCCAAGGGATAGCGCTCCCTGACCGCGTGAGCCGCAGCAAGAAAATACTCGCATCGCCCGGCTTGAAGCACCAGGATTCTCATGATCGCTGCGAACCCTCCTCCGTCGCGCGCTCGCCCAACGTCTTATCGAGCCGGATCTTGCTCCCGCACCGGCACACAATCGCTCCATTGATGCTCGATACAGACCAGACCGCCGTCCGGACGAGTCGAGAGGACTTCGAACTTGCGAACCCGCTCGCGCAAGTCGTAAGGAGCCGACCAGTCGTTCTCGGAAGCAACCCCCACCGTCAGCCAATAGGTGCCGGTCAAGAGCGGCAACGCGGAATAGCGCAGATCGATCGTGCCTTCCCCCTCCGTGAGGGTCACGGGCCTCTCATGAATGAACGTATTGGTCCCGTGGATGAACACATTCTCCTGGGAACAGATGTTCACGCAGAACCCCGGATCGCGGAACGGGCCCTTCACCAGGTACCGGATACGCACGGTGAGCGCATCGTCCATCTTGAACACCGCACAGGCCTGCCCACGGCTATCCAACGTCTCGACCCCGACGATCTCGATTTCTCCGCTCCCCTTGCGCAGCCCCCCTGTCTCAGAATCCAGCGACCGGACGGCCCTCAGATTCTGATCGCGATTCGCCTGGACCGACCGGAGATAGGCCTCGATCACCGGCTCCGGCTCCCCGCTCAACTGTACCCGGCCGTCTTTCAGCCAAAGCACACGCGAGCAGACCTTCCTGATGGCCGCGAGGTCGTGGGACACGAAGAGGATAGTGGCGGCGGATTTGAGTGCTTGAATTTTTTTCAGGCACTGCCGCTGAAACAGGACGTCCCCGACCGCCAGAATTTCGTCCGTGAGAATGATCTCGGCCTGCACGTGGGCCGCGATGGAAAATCCCAGCCTTGCGTACATGCCGGAGGAGTAGTACTTGACCGGCACGTCCAGAAACTCCGCCAGGCCGGAAAAGGCGACAATGCGGTCGAAGTGCTCGTCGATTTCACGCCGGCTCAACCCCAGGACCGCCCCGTTCAGATAAATGTTTTCCCGGCCGGTCAGGTCGAGGTTGAACCCCGCTCCCAATTCGATCAAGGTGGCCAGCCGGCCCTCGACCTGGACAGACCCGCTCGTCGGCGCCGTAATCCCGGCGATCAGCTTGAGGATCGTGCTTTTCCCTGCGCCGTTGGCCCCGACAATCCCCACCGCCTCGCCCCGCGTGACCTCAAAGGTCACGTTTTGGATCGCCCAAAACTCAGCCACGGCCGGAGCGACGACGCCTCTTCCCAGGCCAAGCCGGCCCGCCAAAGCGGACAGAGACTCCAGCACTGTCCGCGGACGCCGGACATAACGCTTCGACACATTCTCAAAACGAATGACCGCGTCAGGAGATGGCATAGGGCTACATCACATCCGCAAATCTGATTTCCAGGGCCTTGAAGTAGGCATAGCCGCCCCAAAGCACGACCACCGAGATTGCAGCGGCCACAGCCATGCCGGAAAAAGATGGAAGGGTTCCGAACAACAACACGCTCCGATAGGCCTCCATGATCGCCGCCATCGGATTGAGCAGGTACAGGGTGTGATAGCGTTCCGGCACGAGGCTGATCGGATAGACCACAGGGCTGAGGAACATCCATACCTGGAGGATCAGCGGCAGGATGCTGCCGAGGTCCCGCTTCAACACGTAGAGTGCGGAACTCCACAAGACCATCCCCGTCGTAAACATGACCTGGACCAAGACGATACCGGGAACGACCACCAACGCCCCCGTGGCCGGCCGGTGATAGGCAATCAGCAGCAGCGCCAGCACCGCCATGCCGATCAGGAAATCAAACCCGGTCGTCACGAGCTTGGAGAGGGGGATGACCTCGCGGGGGAAGCTCGCCTTCGTGACCAGATTCATATTCGAGACGACGCTGGGCAAGCCGGCCGAAAGCGAGTTGGCGAAAAACAGCCAGCTCAAGAGGCCGGTATAGGCAAACAAAACATAGGGGATGTCGCCCACGGGCACCTTGACGAACACCGAGAAGACGACCGCGAAGACCAGCAGCATGGACAAGGGTTGCGCCAAGGCCCAGAGCATGCCCAGCGTCGTCTGTCGATGCCTGGCCTTCAGGTCACCCAGGGCAAGGTTCCAGAGCAGCCCTCGGTAGCGGATCAGCCTCGTCAGATGCTGTCTCATAGTGGTGGCGCGTGGACCGGCTCATTCCGCAAGGCTCAGAGCAATACGACCTTGTCTTTGCCGGCCTTCACATGTTTCGTGCCATTCCTCGTATCGAAGACGAGCGGAGCCAGGCGGACGATCCGTTCGAAGTCGAAGGCCGAATGCGCGGTGAGGATCAGCGCGCAGGCGCACCGGCGGAGCCGCTCATCGGTCAGCTCTACGGCAGCGTAGGACCGCCCTTCAATCTCGACGGAGGGGGTGAAGGGATCGGCATAGGCCAGTTTCGCCTGTTCCCGTTGCAGCAATTCCATCACCTTGAGCGCCGGGGTCTCGCGCCAGTCGGCCACGTCCGCCTTGTAGGTCACGCCCAATATCAGAATGTCCGCCCCGTTGAGACAGTGTCCCTGGCGATTGAGCAGGCGTTGCAGCTTCGACACGACGTAATAAGGCATCCCCTCGTTGATCTCGCCGGCCAACTCGATGAAACGCGTGTGAAGGTCATACTCCTTGGACTTCCAGGCCAAATAGTAGGGGTCCAAGGGAATGCAATGGCCGCCCACGCCGGGGCCGGGATAAAAAGGCATGAAGCCGAAATTCTTGGTGGCGGCAGCGTCGATCACCTCGTAGACATTGATGCCCATTCGGTCGCAGAGCACGGTCAGTTCGTTGACAAGGGCGATGTTGACGGACCGGAAGACGTTCTCGAAGACTTTCGTCATCTCCGCCACGCGTGGCGACGACACCGGGAAAATTTTGACGATGGATTGCTCGTAGAACGTCCGGGCCGCCGTCAGACAGGCCGGCGTGACACCCCCAACCAGCTTGAAGGTATTGTGGGTTTTGAACGACTGATTGCCGGGGTCTACGCGTTCGGGGGAAAAGGCGACGAAAATGTCCTGTCCCACTTTCAGCCCCCCTGCCGTCAAGATCGGCAACATGACCTCTTCGGTTGTCCCCGGATAGGTGGTGCTCTCCAAGACCACCAACATCTCAGGATGCACGTACTTGGCCAGTTGCTTCGTGACCGAGACGACCGCACTGATGTCCGGCTCCTTGTTCTTGGTGAGGGGGGTCGGCACGCAAATCAGCACCACATCGCAGCCGCGCAGCGCCGCAAAGTCCTGCGTGGCGGTCAAGCGGCCGGCACCGACCGCCTGGCTGAGTTCCGCGCCGTCCACATCCGAGATGTAATTTTCGCTGCGATTGACCCGCTCGACCTTTCCCCCTACCTCGTCAACCCCGATCACCCGATAGCCGGTCTTGGCCTGCAACACCGCCAGGGGCAACCCGACATAGCCCAGCCCCACCACTCCAACCACCGCGGTCCGATTGTGAATTTTCTCCAGCAACGACATGCCGATCCTCCCTACCGTGATATCTCTTTCCGATTCCGTCAACCCATGGTCCAGGCTAGACGCCCCTTAAAAATCTCGACGCTGAAAGACCAGCGACGCCGCCGTGAGCAGCAAGGCCGCGTAGAACAGCCCATAGGCCGACGCCAAGGCCTGATAGGACAAGGCCACCATCGTCCCCGAAGCCGCAGGCCCCTTGATGTTCAACGCCTCCAGGTTCGGACAGAGGTAGTACAGGCCCGTCGTGACGGCCTTGAGCGTCTGATTGTGACTCTTCTCCGCAATCCCCTTGAGGTCCACCGTCACATGGCCGATGACGTAGATCCCCAAGGTCATGATCGCGCTCAGCGTGCTCGAGCTGAACGTGGAAAAGAACAGCGCCAGCGCGGTCACGAGCAACAGTTCGACGCAGATCAACTCAATCGCCTGGAACAGCGAGGCTGAAACCGGCAGTTGATCCATCCACAGCGTCGCCACAAACACCCCGGACATAATCGCCACGTTGACCAGCAAGGTGAGGACCAGGCCCAGATACTTGCCGAGGAGAAACTGCGTCCGACTGATCGGCCGCGCCATAATCGTATAGACGGTCCGCCGCTCGATTTCCTTGCTGACCAAGCCGACCCCCACAAAGATCGCAATGATCACGCCGACCAGATTGATGGCCGCCAGTCCCATGTCGGCGACGATCTTCTTCTGTTCCGCGATCGTCAACATGCCCATGAGCACCGACACGCCGATCAAGAGCAGCGCAAAGAATAAGAGATTATAGAGTATCTTGTCCCGCAAATTCTCGCGAAACGTGTTCAGCCCGATGACCACAATACTAGGCATGGTCAAGCGACTCCCCGGAACGCCCGTCGGAAGACCGCACAAACAGCTCTTCCAAGGATCCACGCTGCGTGGAAACCGACACCAGCCTGGCGCCCTGCCCACGGATCGCCGCCAACACGGCTTCCAACCCGTCCAGGTCGGACAGGACGACGTATTGCGTCCCGCGCGGCTGGGCCAGACCCTTGACCGCCGCAATGGCCGACAGGGCCTCTCTCGACAGGCCTTCGCAGAGAATCTCCACCCTACGACTTTGACCGACCAGCTCGTCCACCGTGCCGGAGGCCAGCAGCCGACCCTTGGTCACAACCCCCACCCTATCGCAGAGGACCTCCACATCGGAAATGATGTGGGTGCTGAAAAATACCGTCTTCCCCTGATCGCGAAGCGCCAGAATAAGGTCGCGGACTTCTTTGCGCCCGATCGGATCCAGCCCCGACATGGGCTCGTCCAAAATCACCAATTCCGGGTCGTGGATCAAGGCCTGCGCCAAGCCGATCCGCTGCAACATCCCCTTGGAAAACTTTCTGAGCTGCCGCCCTCGCGCCTCGGTGAGCCCGACCAAGGCCAGCAGCCGCTCCATCCGCTGTTTGAGCCCGATCCCCTCAAGCCCGGCCAAATGACCGTAGAAAGCCAGAAACTCCTCCGCCGTCAGGTAATCATAAAAATAGGGGGACTCGGGCAAAAATCCGATCTCGCGCCGCACCCCCACGTCACCGACCGGCCTGCCCAAGACCTCGGCTGTCCCTCCACTCGCCCGCGTCAGCCCCAGCAGTATTTTCATCGTCGTCGTTTTGCCGGCCCCGTTCGGGCCGAGAAAGCCGTATATCTCGCCTCGACGCACCGACAAAGACAGCCCGT
>VGXD01000098.1 GCA_016873525.1 Nitrospira sp.
CAGCGGCAAAGGGGGCCAGCACCAGCAGGGTCAGCGCCAGCAGGACAGAGACCGCCATCCCGGCTAAACGAGGGGCGGAAATCGTTGAGGCAGATACCATTTTCACAGGGGTGGTTATAACAGAGCCCCAGCCACCTTGTCAATTTTCCGCCTGGCTCTCGTCTTCTCAAGATGAAGGCCCCTATGCTACGATGCCTCGCCCAGGCTTGTTCGATCGACCGACGTTGCGACGGAGGCTCCGTGCTCATCGACAGTCATGCCCATCTGGACGATGCCCGCTACGACAGCGACAGGGAAGCCGTCATCGCCCGCGCGCAGGAAGCCGGCGTTGACTGTTTCCTCACGGTCGGCTGCGACCTTGCCACCAGCAGGGCTGCCGTCGATCTGGCAGACCGCTACCCCTTCATCTACGCGACCGTGGGAGTCCACCCCCACGAGGTCAAACAGATCGGGGACGACTGGTACGACGAACTGCGCCGCCTGGCCAAACACCAAAAGGTCGTCGCCTACGGCGAGATCGGGTTGGACTACCACTACAACCACTCCCCGCCCAAATTACAGCGGGAGCGGTTCCGCGAACAGATTCTCCTGGCCCGCGAACTCCAACTCCCCCTCATCATCCATACGAGGGAGGCGCAGGAAGACACGGTGACGATCCTACAGGAAGAACGCGCCAATGAAATCGGAGGCGTCTTCCACTGTTTTTCAGGAGACGCCAGTCTGGCCAAGGCTGCGCTGGACTTGGGCTTCTTCCTCTCCTTTTCCGGTGTGATCACCTTCCAGAACGCCACGACGCTCCGCGACATCGTCAAGACCGTCCCGCTGGACCGGATGCTGATTGAAACCGACTGTCCCTACTTGACGCCGGTGCCGCACCGAGGCAAGCGCAACGAGCCAGGTTACGTCAGACATGTGGCGGAGAAGATTGCGGAGGTCAAGACGGCGGATCAGCCGGTCACGGTGGAGGAAGTCGGACGGATCACGTCGCAAAATGCGCGGCGCTTGTTTAAAATCCCCTGAGTTGCCGGTTCCGTTTGCGCAGCGCCTTGGGAAGCTTTCGAGGGTTCCCCTTCTTCTCGGTTCGCTTCGGCCGATCCTCTTCACGATCCACCGGCTTGAAAGCCGCCGGCGACGCAGGGGTCGGCACAGCCCGAAGCCTGACGTCGAATTCCGCCGCCCCGATCACGAACGCCCCTCTGGCCTTGGCAAAATCGGCCACTTCCCGGTCGGAGGACACCACCGCGCAGTCTCGTCCGAACTCCTCGGCCAGCCGCTGAATGACTTGATCGGCCTTCTCACCGCGACGCGAGTAGATCACCTCGATCCCGCCCCGATGCTCCCGTCGCTCCGAATCGAAGCCCTGCTGCCAGCCGTCAAACACGACGGTGATCGGATGGCCTTTTCGCTGGCGATAGGCAGCCAGCTCGCGCAGCAGTCGCTCTCGCGCGCTGTCATCCCCGGAACCGGCGCGTCCGACTTGCCCCCTCGCTCCCAGCACATTGTAGCCGTCAACGATCAAGTGGGTCGCCATCGCCCGCAGCCTAGACGAGGAGCCTCTTGCTGTCAACGCTCTCTCAGCGAGACCGCTCCCTTGCAACAGCGGTGGTTCCTCTTGACAACCATGCCCTCTTGAGACGACACTTTCACTGATTTATCGCGGATCTCCAATCTATGCCTCGTTCCCAAAGATTCCACGTCGTTGCCTGGGGCTTGGCCCTTCTCCTCACCTGGGGAATGGAGGGCAGTCCTCCGGCTTCGTCGGCGGCAACCTCGACCGTCTCGCGCACAGAGGGGAAGCCCACGTCGAAAACTCGTGTCCATAAAACCAAACAGCCGCAGGTCAAAACCCTCGCCCAGACCGTTACCGCCCCCACCCTCATCCAGGATCTCCGCTACAAGGTCCATCAGGACTATACGCGCCTCGTCCTCGATCTCCAGCACAACGTGACCTTCACTCAAAGCCGCCAGGAAAACCCCAGCCGGGTCATCATCGAGTTGCAGAACTCGCGCCTGAGCGACACCGCCCTGGCCAAGGTCATCGACAAAACATTTCCCGGGGACATCTCCATCAGCCAACCGCACCCCCACTCCGTGAAAGTCTCGCTCAATTTGGAGACGATCGGCGACTACAAACTGCTCCCGCTCAGCGGCCCGGATCGCCTGGTCCTGGACATCTACGAGAGAACGGACCGCGAGGGAACCCGCGAGGACCGCCAACAGACAGCCTCCCCTCCCGCTCGTCCTGCCGCCATCCCCACGATCAAGTCCGCGTCCCAGGCGAACCGGGACATCAAGTTGATCGTGGTGGACCCGGGACATGGCGGGAAGGACCCCGGCGCGATGGGGCGGAGCGGGGCGCAGGAAAAGGACATCACGCTCCAGGTCGGACTCAAGCTGCGCGACCTGATTGCCGCGCAGTTGGGGAAACCGGTGCTCATGACGCGGGACCGCGACGTGTTCGTGGAACTGGGGGACCGGGCCAAGTTCGCCAACGGCAAGGACGCCAACCTCTTTGTGTCCATCCACGTCAACTCCCATCCGCAACGGAGCACCAAGGGGCTGGAAATTTATCACTTCGGACAGGCCAGCGACCGGCGGGCGCTGGAGGTGGCGGCGCGAGAAAACGGCATCCCCATCAAAGACCTCAGCGCCGGCGTCGAGTTCATCCTGGCGGACAAGATGACCGACTGGAAGATCGACGAATCGAGGAACTTGGCCTGGACGACCAAGCAGGCCATGGTCGCCCGCCTGGACGACCACTACGACGTGGTGGACCACGGGGTCAAGACCGCGCCCTTTTACGTCTTGCGTTACACCGCCATGCCGAGCATCCTGGCCGAAATCGCCTTCATCTCCAACCCCACCGAAGAGCGCTTGATGCAGAGCGAGGCCTTTATCGCCCGCATGGCCGAAGCCATCTTCGAGGGCGTCAAGGCCTACGTCCATCCCATCCAGACCGTCAAACAATGACACGGGCTGAATAAGTGCGCACCGTGAAGCTCACCGTCGAGTACGATGGCACCGGCTATTACGGCTGGCAGCGCCAGCCCGATCAACCGACCGTGCAAGCCGCACTCGAAACCGCCATCCAGCAGATCACGCAAGTCCATCTGGCGGTCATCGCCGCAGGCCGGACCGACGCCGGAGTCCATGCCTTGGGGCAAGTCGTCAGCTTCCGCTCGGAGAAAGCCTTGAACCCGGAGGAATGGCAGCGGTCGCTCAACGGCCTCTTGCCTCCGGACATCAGCGTGCGCAGAGTGGAATCGGTCGCCGACGATTTCCACGCCCGCTATTCAGCCCGCACCAAACTCTACGAATACCGTATCCTGAGCCGCCCCGAGCGCCCGGCCCTGGACCGGCACAGGATCTGGCACATCAGACACCCACTCGACCTCACCGCCATGCGCGAGGCGGCAGGGTATCTTATCGGCCGTCACGACTTCTCCTCTTTCCAAGGCCATCCCACCGACACGGAAAACCCGGTCTGTGACCTCCAGCGACTCGACCTCGTCCACGAACCGCCGATGATTAGAATTGAAGTCCTGGCAGACCGCTTCCTCAAACAAATGGTGCGGGCTATTGTGGGAACTCTAGTGGAGGTGGGGCAAGGCAAGCGAACACCCCAGGCCATGAAAGACATCTTGGAAGCAAAAGACCGCCCCGCCGCAGGCTACACCGCCCCGCCACAGGGACTGTATTTGATGAGAGTAGGCTATTAGTGCGGCTCAGTTTGACATCACCCCAGTGAGAAGCTACCATCTTCCTACTGTGTGTGTTTCTTTCAGCAAGAGCTTGGCATGAAGCTTCCCCATCGGGAAGAAGCCTACATTCCACCTGCCAAACTGGAAGAATACTTGCTGTCCGAAACGCACTCCGTTGGAAGATTGAAGGCCAGGTTCTTGCACGCCGCTGGCTTCGACCTGAAAAATCCGAACTGGGTCAAGCACCGCCTGATCGAGATTGCGCAGTCCGAGGATGTTATGGAAACCAAATCGACCCCTCATGGCACGAAATACGTCGTCGAAGGATCACTCCAAACACCGGCAGGGAGGCTGGTACAATTGCGCACCGTCTGGATCATCGAAACCGGGCAGACAAGCCCTCGATTCGTGACCGCCTATCCGGCGGACTGAGATGGAGGAACGTATATGATTTCTGAATTGGAAACAGTGGTTCTCAGGCGTGACTTTCAAGAATTCGGCTTGAAGCACGGCGACATCGGAACCGTGGTGCATTGCTACGCCGATGGCGCAACGTTTGAGGTCGAGTTTGTGACTGCCGATGGCAAAACCATCGCCCTCTTGACGCTCAAGCAGACCGACATTAGGCCAATGAACAACAAAGAGATCCTACACGCCCGGGAGTTCGCGCCAACATCGGTCTAGGGATCTGCACACGTGGAGAATTGGCACCCGATGAGAAGTACCTGGCAAAACTCGGCACCAAAGGAGGCGTTCGTTCTCCTTGAGCATATCGAAATCTACCGGCTTATCCAACGACGCAAACGCAAGGCCTCCAATAAACGCATAACACTCGACGCGCTCCTGAAAGAACAGCACATTCCCATATAACGTCCCGGTTCCAGCGGCGGGCCGCGTAGCGGACCATCCGCTGGAACCCGTTGTTGGACCTAGGACTCGCCAAAGTAGTCAGAATCAATTTTCTTGACCTCGTAGGTGGCCATCGAGGTTACCCCCACGCCAAAATCGATCATCAACCCCGCGAGTGCCTTCCCATCAATAAGCACGATCTTCGAATCAATGCGCGAGACATACTCGAGTGCTTCTCGTGAGAACTCTGACGTTGCAATGAAGATGCCCTTTCGTGCGCGCTGCCCTTGAAGTGCCCCGGCGAATTTCTGTATTTCCGGCCTTCCAACGGTAGCTTCCCAGCGCTTGGCTTGGACATAAATGCTGTCCAAGCCCAGGTGATCTTCCTTGATTATTCCGTCAATGCCTTCATCGCCGCTTCGACCGATTGCTTTTCCCGCGTCCTTTCTACTCCCGCCATAGCCCATCTTCACGAGAAGATCCACAACGATGTTTTCAAATGTCGAGGGATCGGAGCCCTTGAGCGTCTGTAGAAGCTCAGCAGCGATTTCGGAGCGGAGGCGCACATAGGCGTTTTCGAGTGCCTCATGGGGCGTTTGCCCCGGAGCTGGCTCCGCTTCGACCCTCTTCGATCTGTACTTGTCCCAGAACTCTTTGAACTCTGGGAAGCGGTCCAGGTATTTGATGCTGATCTTGGGCGGCGACGTCCTGTGACTCTTCACCCGCCTCGCTTCCTTGAGTACGGTCTGTCCGCGCGAGGTAATTTTGAAGTAGCCGCGCCGTGTGTTGTCCAAGAGGCCGGCTTTCTTCAGATACGAACGCGCCCAGCCGATGCGATTGATGAATACAGGCTGCTGTCCACTCGGGAGGAATTCGCTCTGCTCCTCATCGGTCAACTTGAATTCCTGGGCGAGGTACTGCGACGCCTCCTTGAGTTGATGCTCCTTGCCATCAGCGGCGAAGCGCAGGAGCGGAAGCATGCAGGTTTGGAAGTCGGGAATCGGCATATCTTCTTTTCCTAGGCCAAACTAATAAGTCTACTGCGGACTACCCTTGCAACATATCACCTACGCCCTCGCACCCGATGGGAGCAAAACCTACTGCGAAGGTAGACAATTGTCAACTTTTCGCCTTGCGCTTTGCCCTGCAATAGACTGCAAATCCTGCGGTCTATCCGGCTATCAGGACACGCCCTGCACTAACGGGGATCGGCCTACAAGCGACCGATCCCCGTTCCACTGTTTACTTTCCTCGGCTGGAATGGACGCCTATTTCTTCCTTGTTTCCAAACGGCTATGCTGGGGTGCGAGCCGACTTCACCGGAGGAGCAAAACAGCCCGGCGAGACTCTGCCGGGAAGGAAAGCGGAAACTGACTGAGTCCGCGAAGGAATTTCCGAAGGCTTCCGCCCGGCAGAGGCCGATGGGCCGCTCCGAAGGTGCGGAGGCGAGATGCCCCAGCACAGCCGCTCTTCACCGTTCGTCAGCCGAGACGCTCTCCCCCTTCGTCAACCGAGTCTTCTTGATTAACCTGAGAATCCGTCGAGGGATCTGCTCCCATCATCACACGACTTGAAATGCCCGCCCCACCAGCTTGAACTCCGCCGTTTCCTGCCGCTCCAGCTTCACTCGAATGTCCTCAAACCGCTTCATCGTTTCTTTAGAATACAGCCGCTCGCCGCAGTGCTGACAGACCTCGACATGCACTTTCACCACAGCCGTATGGGCACCGCCTCGTAACAGCTTTTCCACTTCCTTCTCGACCAACTCATGCTGGCCGACCGGGCACTTCTCAACAAACATCATCCGCCCCGCGTTTCAACATACTCACAGCGAGTCGTGGGCTCAGGAATGGGCAGGCGATCTTCTCTTAGCCCTTCAAGGTGAAGCTCAATCGCTTCACGGATCAGTCGCTCGACTTCCTCGATCGTGTCACCAACCGCCACACAGCCGGGCAAGTCCGGCACGTAAGCGCCGTAGCTGTCTTTGCCCCGTTCGATGACCACCGCATATTTCATGACGACCTCTTTGTTAAATCCGCTTGCTTGAAAATGCTACTCAACGTGCCGGGCGGCACATCCTTTGACGGATGACCGGCAACGGTCACTCGTCCTGGCTTGACCGGATGCTTGAATTGGCGATGACTGCCTTTCGTAACCACTAAGAACCAGCCGTCAGACTCCAGCAATGAGATCACTTCGCGGACTTTCACGAATCACCATGTAGACAAACACCAACTAGCGTCAACGCTGTTCCTTTTCATCCAGCTTCTTGCGAAGTTCGATGATCTCGCGTTCGAGGGCTTCGAAGCGGTCGGCGATGGGGTCGGGCAAGTTGATGTGATCCATCGTGGCTTCCGGCATCCGCTCCCCTTCCATCTTGATGACCCGCGCCGGCACCCCGATCACGGTGGAATTGGCCGGCACGGACTTGAGCACGACCGAATTGGCGCCGATCTTCACGTTGTCGCCGACCTTGATCCCGCCCAAAATCTTGGCCCCGGCCCCCACCACCACGTGGTTGCCCAGGGTCGGATGGCGCTTGCCGTGTTCTTTGCCGGTGCCGCCCAAGGTCACGCCCTGGAAGAGCGTCACGTAGTCGCCGATCTCCGCCGTCTCGCCGATCACCACCCCCATCCCGTGATCGATGAAGAAACTCTTCCCGATCTTGGCCGACGGGTGAATTTCGATCCCCGTCAGCCAGCGGGCCAGTTGCGAGATAGCCCTCGGAATGAACGGAACGCCGTGCACTTTCAGCCAGTGGGAGATGCGATAGGCCAGCAGGGCATGGAAGCCCGCATAGGTCAGGATCACCTCCAGCTTGCTGCTTGCCGCCGGGTCCCGCTCGAAGACCGCCCGTAAATCTTGCGTGATGGTTTTGAGCATAAGCGTCTTGAAAGTTAGAAAGTCGTCAAGTCTAAAAGT
>VGXD01000099.1 GCA_016873525.1 Nitrospira sp.
CGATCATGCAACTGGCGCGCGAGCGGAACATCCCCGTCCTCGAAGAGCGCTTCACGCGCGACGCCATGTATGTGGCCGATGAAGTGTTCCTGACCGGCACGGCGGCGGAAATCACGCCGGTCCGTGAAATCGACGGCCGTCGCATCGGCGCCGGCACTCGGGGCCCTGTGACGACCGACCTGCAAAAGACCTTCTTCGAGATCGTGCGCGGCGAAGAATCGGCGCACGCGTCCTGGCTCACTCGCGTCTAGATCAGCACGCAGCCTTCAGTCATCAGCGTTCAGCTAAGGGGAAAAAGGAGGAACGGACTCCGTCCGCCGAGCTTGCTGACGGCTGATTGCCGACAGCTTCTTGGTTACGGCTTGGCTTGGGCCGGGGCGGTCTGGCTTGCCGATGGGGCCTGGGAGGTTTCCTTGGGCTTGGCGTCCTGGGGCGGGGTCGTCGTGGCAGGGGACGTGGTGGTGGTTTTCTGGTTCAAGTCGATGACGGTGGAAGAGAAGGTCCGTTCTCTGGAGAGGATGGCCAGGCTGAGCGAGGTCAGCATGAACACAACGGCGGCCCCCACCGTGACCTTGCTCAAGAACGTACCCGGTCCGCGGCTTCCGAACACCGTCTGGCTGGAACCGCCGAACGCGGCTCCGATCTCGGCGCCCTTCCCGGCCTGAAGCAGGATGGCCCCGATCATCAAGAGGCAGACGATGACGTGAATGACGACGGCCAGGGTATACATAGCGCTCCTTCTTCGGACCTGCCTACTTTGATTCAGTGCTGCGTCTTGCGCCAACTCAGGCGGGGAGTGCCTGGGCAAGAGCGACGATTGTAGCAAAAGAGTGCGGGTCCAGACAAGCCCCTCCGACCAAAGCTCCGTCTATCTGGGTGGAGGCCAGGAACGAACCGGCGTTTTCCGGCGTGACGCTGCCTCCATAGAGAATGCGGACCTGTTGCCCGGCGTCGTGCTGCCATCGGTCTGCCAGCGCGCCGCGCAGCGTTTCGTGGACGGCGGCGGCCTGTGCGGCCGTGGCGGCCCGGCCGTTTCCGATGGCCCAGACCGGCTCGTAGGCGATGGTGATCCGGGCAAGATCGTCCGCCGAGACGCCGTCGAGGCAGGCGAAAAGCTGAGTGAGCACGATCGAGTCGGTTCGGCCGGCTTCGCGGTCGGCGAGGGATTCCCCCAGACAGAGAATCGGTCGCAACCCGTGTTGGAGCGCGGCGCGGACTTTTTTGTTGATCCCGTCGTCGCGGTCGCCGAAGAGCTGCCGCCGTTCCGAATGGCCCAGGATGACGGCCTGACAACCCAGGTCTTTCAGCATCGGGGCCGAGATTTCGCCGGTAAACGCGCCCTTCTCTTCCCAGAAAAGATTTTGCGCCGCGAGGGTGAAGGGGAAGGAGGAGGGGGCGGCTTGTGCGGCGGCTTGCAGCGCGGTAAAGGGGGGGGCCAGGACCACCTCGACTCGCTCGGTCGAGCCGTAGGCCCCCAGGGTCGGCGCCAACTCGGCGAGGCGATGCACGAAGGCCGCCGCTTCGGATGCGGTCTTGTGCATTTTCCAGTTGCCTGCGATGAGTCGTCGGCGCACGGGCTCCTCGGTGGGCCTGTCACGGCGCGAGGGCGGAGGCCTCGATTCAGTGTTCGTTGTCCGGCAGGGCCGCCAGGCCCGGGAGCGTCTTGCCTTCCAGAAGTTCCAAGGCCGCGCCTCCGCCGGTGGAGATGAAGGACATGCTTTCCGATTCCCCCGCCCGGTGGACCGCCAGGGCCGTGTCTCCTCCGCCGACGATGGTCAAGGCATAGGCGTTGGCGACGGCGTGGGCGATGGAGAGGGTGCCGCGCGCGTAGGCGTCCGTTTCGAACATCCCCATCGGGCCGTTCCACAGGATGGTCTTGGCGTTTTGGATCGCCTCGCTGAACAGCTTGACGGAGGCGGGGCCGATATCCAGCCCGTACCAACCTTTCGGGATTTCCTGCACCGGCACGAGCTTGGTCTCCGCGCCAGGCTCACGACTGGCCGCTACGACGCAGTCCACCGGCAGGTAAAATTTGACCCCGCGTGAAAAGGCGTGTTCCTGGACGCCCCGCGCGAAGTCCAGCATGTCGTGTTCGACAAGCGAGTTGCCGATCTCGTAGCCCATGGCCTTGATGAAGGTGAAGGCCATGCCGCCGCCGATGATGACCTTGTCCACGCGCTTGCCCAGGTTCTCGATGACGCCGATCTTGCCCGAGACCTTGGCGCCGCCCAGGATCGCCACGAAGGGGCGCATGGGGTTGGCCACCGCGCCTTCGAGGTACTCGACTTCTTTTTTCAACAAGTAGCCGGCCGCCGCCTCCTTGATGAACTTCGTGATCCCGACGATGGAGGCGTGGGAGCGGTGCGCGGCGCCGAAGGCGTCGTTGATGTAGATGTCGCCGAGGGAGGCCAGGGCCTTGGAAAAGGCTTCGTCGTTGGTTTCTTCTTCCGGGTGAAAGCGGAGGTTTTCCAGCAGGAGCACGTCGCCGGGCTTCATTGCGGCGACCAGTTTCTCCACCGAGGGGCCGATGCAGTCCGGCGCAAAGGCCACGTCCTTGCCGAGAAACCGCTGGAGCCGCTTGGCCACGGGGGCCAGGCTGTAGCGCGGGTCCGGTTTGCCCTGGGGGCGGCCCAGGTGCGAGCAGAGGATGATCTTGGCGCCTTCATCCACGGCGCGGTTGATGGTCGGGAGGGTGGATCGGATGCGGGTGTCGTCCGTGATCTGATGGGCGTCATCGAGCGGGACGTTGAAGTCGGCGCGGATGATGACGCGCTTGTTGCGCAGGTCGACGCTCTCGATCGTCCGTTTGTGGATGTTCATGCGCGCTCCATTCCCTATCCGGTGTGTCCCGCTTGGGTCCGGCGACGCTGGCGGACGTTGGCGCGGGGAATCGATCTAGCAGAGGGGCGAGGCCGTCACGACTTCGCCGCGATAAACTTGATGAGGTCCCGGATCCGGCACGAATAGCCCCATTCGTTGTCGTACCAGGCGAGGACCTTCACCATGCGATGGTCCAGGCTCATGGTCAGCGGCGCGTCCAGCGTGGCCGAGTGGGGATCGCCGTTCTGGTCCGTCGAGACGATCGGGGCCTCGGAATATTTCAGGATGCCCTTCAACGGCCCCTCCGCGGCCTTGCGGAACGCGGCGTTCACCGTGGCCGGGTCGCAGTCCTTCTCCGTTTCCACCGTCAGGTCCACGATCGACACGTTGGGCGTCGGCACCCGGATGGCCATGCCGTCCATCTTGCCCTTGAGTTGGGGGATGACCAAATGCAGCGCCTTGGCCGCGCCGGTGCTGGTGGGGATCATGGAGAGGGCCGCGGCCCTAGCGCGCCGCAGGTCCTTGTGCGGCAGATCCAGCAGCTGCTGATCGTTGGTATAAGAATGGATCGTCGTCATGATGCCGTGGCGGATGCCGAAGTTGTCCAGCAGCACCTTGGCCACCGGGGCCAGGCAGTTGGTCGTGCAGGACGCGTTGGAGATGATCTGGTGCTTCTGCGGATCGTAGGTGTTCTCGTTCACGCCCAGGACGACCGTCACGTCCGCATCCTTGGCCGGGGCCGAGATGATCACCCGCTTGGCGCCGGCCGAGAGGTGCTTGCTGGCCCCTTCGCGGTCCGTGAAGTGCCCGGTGGATTCGATGACCAAATCCACGCCCAGGTCTTTCCAGGGCAGCTCCTTGGGATCTCTCTTAGCCAGAATCTTGATCGATTTGCCGTTGACGACGATTTCGCCGTCGCTGGCTTGCACGTCGGCATCCAGCGTCCCGTGTACCGAGTCATATTTCAGGAGATAAGCCAGGGTCTTGGCGTCCGTGAGGTCGTTGATCGCGACAAAGTCGAAGGCCGGATCGCCGAGCGCCGCCCGAAAAACATTGCGCCCGATCCGCCCGAACCCGTTGATCCCGATACGAATAGCCATGCCTGCGTCATGCTCCTCAGTCAAAATGAAATGCCGGCCGAACCGCGACCGGCAAGAGAGCGAATAGTACCCAGGCGGGATGGTGATGTCAAGGTCGTTGAGGGTGGATGGGGGTGGCCGGATTCCCCTTCGTGCTCGCGCAACGCGCGGCCTCGGAAGGCCGGCGAGGGAGCAGCCGGACCATCCTTCTTGCTCGCAGAGGCCGCACGATCAGAATGTGCTCCCTCGATGCGCGCAGTAAAGGATGGCCCCGCTACTCCCTGCTTGGAGAAAGCGTGATGACAAGGAAAGGGAGTCGGGTGGCCCTCGTCGGACGCGCGCAGTTGGAAGGGCAATCCGGCCGCCCCCATCCATTTGATTTAGATTATGTGAGTATGCGAGAACGGGGAAAACCGGAGGACGTGTGAAGCGTGAACGGCCGCGCTTCGTACAACCAAGCTCTGATGCTCGCTCCAGCAGCCCAGCCCTTCATGCGGATGAGTGGAAAACT
Organism: Nitrospira sp.; assembly: GCA_016873525.1. Lineage (GTDB taxonomy): Bacteria > Nitrospirota > Nitrospiria > Nitrospirales > Nitrospiraceae > SCVQ01. The sequence goes on from VGXD01000099.1 coordinate 4,411, forward strand.
TAAGAGGCGTGCGCTGCCGCCAGTTGTGTTCCGCCGCCTCCGGCGATAGGCGGAAAATCCTCCCACTCGCCTTCACACGCTGGGTTTGGGGAGGAAAGATGAAAACCAGCGGGATGCGCCGGCCCTTCATTGCAAAGCAAATTTCGAAGTGGGATTTGGCTAAACGAGTGTGTGCTTCAAGCCTGCCATGATTTCGCATGAGGAATGTTCTGAGGAGTATCGTCAGAATATGTGATTGCAAGACCTGACCCTCACGTGACCCTTGGGTCTAATAGTCGGGTTCAGGCGGGGGGCGCGTTATCGCCGACGTCGCCTGAACCCGTAGTTAGGCTTCATCACGAGGCCCGCTCGATAAGTTTGTACACGATATTATCGATTACATCGTTCTGCCAGTCGGAGGCCTCTGGCTTCCAAGCGTACTTGATCCCTATCGTGTCCTTTGGAATCCCTGGAAAAGCCGTGTCGTCAAGGAAGATAGGGATAACTTCGGCATCCGCGACTCTCGGCTCGAAGCATTCGCGTTCGAACGTTGGCCAGATCTTGTCCTTGTGGTGGTTGTCCAGAAGGCACACCACTAGCCTACTGGCTGAGCCAAAGATTCGAAGAAACTCCTTCGACCATGTCCTTCCGAGGTAGTTCGCCTCGTACTGCTCGTCAAAGAAGACGTTGGCGTCCAGTACCGCCAAGCTCTCAGCGATATGCCTCGCCAAGTCTCTATTCTCGCCTGCGAATGATATTGCAAAATCGAACTCGTAGTCCTTCGGTGCTTCCCGAAAGCCGCAATCGCTGCGCAGCGCGTTCCAGTCCAGGTGCTTGAGGAAGTAGAAGAGGGCCGGATCCTCAATCGCGAAGTTCTTTGTCTCGGAGTTATAGTAGAAATGCCTTGCACACACGGGCTTGGACTGGATGAGGACACTCAGCCGCCGTTCTTTGATGTTATTGATGCTCCCATGCACTTCGGCTTTTGCATTGGACAACTCGTTCAAGTCCACAATCGAACTATCCTGTTCGCTGACAGCACGCAGGAGCTTGTAGTAAGGATCGTTGCTAGGTCGGAAGCGCTGGCCGCGGCACAACTCCTTCACTGCGGGATAGTATGCCGCCTTCAGCCTATCGACTACACGTTGGCGCAGTATGGGTAGATTTATCCCTATGGTCCCTCGCTCCGCGCAAGTCTCGGTGACGCCATTGAGAGCACAAGCAGACTGGCACAACTGTTGAGTGAGCCAATAGTCGCCGCGACTCTCACTGAAGATCAGTTCAGCGTTCTCGAAGGTAATGTTAAGTTCTTTGCAGCCGGCATTAATGAGCTCTTGAATCTGAGCGGCGGTGCCAGGTTGAATTCGATGAATGCCCGTTCGCTTGGCAATGTCCGGTACCAGTTGGATGAGGTCGCTACCGATCTGATTGATGCCGATCAGGACCAGCTTCGGGAGATCTGGGTTGTCGGTGGCCCGCTCGGCGGCGATCTTTGCGATGTCACCTAGAGCTCCTTGCACATCCTGAGCGAGGCGATGAAAGTCATCGATGACGAACGTGCCTGCGGTTGGCACTTGTGCTACGCGAGCAATCGCAGACACGTGAGTTGCATCGCGTGCGGTCAAGTAGGTCGCACTAGCCCCTTCACCTAAACGTTCGAGAATCTTCTTGACGCACGTAGTCTTCCCTGTTCCCGATTGTCCTTCGATGACGACGGGCTTGCCAGGGCGGCGAATGTCCAGAAGTATCTCCGTATAATTCGGCGGCGTAACAAACGTAAACTGCGGGACGCCCTCCGTTACGAACACTTCCTCGACGAGCCGCTTCATTTGATATCCTTTCCCAACCGCATAAGGGCTAACTAATAAGTGAATCGCTCAGGGGCCAGGGATAAACGCGCGGTCCATCTCATTTTGTCTTCTAAACGTCCCAACTAAAAGCATCTACAATGTCTGCTGCTTATGTATTTTTGTCAAGATGCCATAGGCAGGGCATAGATGGCGAAGCCGGGCCGTCTATCCGGACTTCACGTCCACCGCTATTGCTTTCGGCTGGAGGGGGTGGGCACGGAAACGTTCGGTATGTCGGGAGCATTCTGCTAAGGGGTGGCTTGGTTGCTCCCTTAATGCGCGCGCCCAACGAGGGCCTTCGGAGGCCGCGCGTTGCGCGAGCAGGGGGAGTAGCCAGGCCGCCCCGCCTACTTCTTCGCAGCCGACGTGAGCCTGGTCACGTTCGGTAGAGTTTGAGGTTGTGGAGGCTTGCGATGGCGTTGAAGTCTCGGTCGTTATGATACAGCTCCGCCCCGGCCTCGATGCAGGTGGCTGCGATAATGCAATCGATCGTGCTGCGAATCGTCAGCCCCCGTTTGCGGCAGGTTCGGTAGATTGCGGCGGCGTGTTCGAGCGTCTGAAGGCCCTGGATGTGCAGGATCGGAAAGGCCTGGAGTGTATCGCGGATTTGGCGAACTGTGGCCTCGTCGCGGATGCCTTGGAGAATCTCGCAGTAGATGATGTCGGTCAGAGCGACGGAGGCGTCCTGATTGATCAGGGTTTGCAGCGTGCGGTCGAACCGAGTGTCTTTTGCTTCAAGGAAATCGATCCAGACCGTGGTATCCACCACGATCACACGCGGCTCTCCCGAAGGTCACGCAGGGTGCCTTCCCACTTGACCTGGCCTCGCAAGGCGAGGATTTCTTTTTGCTTGGCGCGCTTGAGCAGTTCGGTCAGCGCGAGGTGGACCAATTCCCGCTTGGTCTTGCATTTGTAGGCTTTGAGCCCTTGCCGCACCAGGTGGTCGTCCAGTTCGATGTTCGTTCGTCCCATCGTGAAGCCCTCCGCCTTCACTCTAGGGAGTCATGGTGTAGAAGTCAAGTTGCGAAGGTGTATGCGGTTTTTTGCATTGCTTCGGTCTCTCGCGTGGAACGGGCACCGCGAAAGGCGCTGAGCGGATGGCCCCTGCCCCGCCCGCCTCAAATCTTCATCGCCTCTTTCACTTCTTCCAGCGTTTGGTGCGAGACCTTGGCGGCGCGGCGGCTGCCGTCATGGACGATGGCTTC
>VGXD01000100.1 GCA_016873525.1 Nitrospira sp.
GCATGCCGGCCGGATAACTCTGCGGCCAGCCGGTCCATGCGAGTGTGGTCTCTTGAGACGAGCAACAAGTCGTAGCCCTTCGCGGCCAGAGCCAGGGCATAGTGGGCGCCAATTCCTCTGGACGCGCCGGTAATCACCGCAAAGGGTCTCACGCGCAACTCCGCTCCGTCTGGGCCATGGTCTATCGGCGATGTTCTCGCGCTGTCCGCTGGACAATAGTCCGGACCGGACTATCCGGTCAAGTCGTGCGCCGGTTAAGTCGCGTGAGGCGCGGTTCTGCCCAGGCCGAGCCTCGACTGTTACTTGACCCCTCTCCTTTCCTCCTCTATAACCGATACCATCGAAGCTCATCGAAGACGCGCCGAAGCCCTTCACCCGATGCGGAGCACGATGGCCCATCCTCTCGACGCCCTCCTCCGTCCGCGAGCCATCGCGGTCATCGGCGCCTCGCGCAAACCCGACGCAATCGGCCGCATCGTCTTCGAACAACTCCGCTCCTTCGGCTTTACCGGCCCCCTCTACCCCGTCAACCCCTCGGCCGAGGCCATCGGCGATGTCACGGCCTATCGACGGGTTGCCGACTGTCCCGGTCCGGTGGACTTGGCCGTCGTGGTCGTGCCCTACCGCCACGTCGAAGCGGTGGTGGAAGATTGCGAGCGGGCCGGCATCAAGGGGCTGGTGATCATCACGTCCGGCTTCAAGGAAGTGGGGCCGGAAGGAGCCGAACGGGAGCGGCGGCTGCTGACCCTCGTCAAACGGGCCGGCATGAGGATGATCGGGCCCAACTGCCTGGGTATCCTCAATACGGACCCGGCCATCAGCATGAACGCCTCTTTTGCGCCCATCACCCCCCCGCAGGGCCCGATCGGGGTCATCTCGCAGAGCGGGGCCCTCGGCCTGACGATCCTGGACATCGCCCGCTCACTGAATCTGGGCATTGCCATGTTCGTCAGCACCGGCAACAAGGCCGACATCTCCGGCAACGATCTGTTGGAGTATTGGGAGCAGGACCAGGCCATCCGCCTGATCCTGATGTACATCGAAAGCTTCGGCAATCCCGTCCGCTTCCGCGAGCTGGCCGGCCGCATCGGCAGGCAGAAGCCGATCATCGTGGTGAAGTCGGGGCGCACCGCGGCAGGCGCCAGGGCCGCCTCCTCCCATACCGGCGCCTTGGCCGGCGAAGACGCCCTCTTCGACGCCCTCTTGCACCAGTGCGGGGTGATCCGCGCCGAGACCGTCGAGGAATGGTTCGACTTCGCCCTGGCCTTCGCGCACCAGCCGCTCCCGCGCGGTCCCCGCGTGGCGATTCTGACCAATGCCGGAGGGCCCGGCATCATGTTGGCGGACGCCTGCGAGATGCTGGGACTTCAAGTGCCGCCCCTCTCGCCGGACACGCAAGCTTTCTTAAAGACTCTCCTGCCGGGCGAAGCCTCCACCGGCAACCCCGTGGACATGATCGCCTCGGCCAGGGAGGAGACCTTCAAACAGGCGCTGGAACGGATTGCCTGCGATGAGAGCGTGGATGCCGTGATCGTCTGTTTCGTCCCCCCGATCATGGCCGATGCCATGAAGGTGGCGGCCCGCGTGGGCGAGGTCACGGAGCGACTCTTTCAATCCGGCCGGATGGCCAAACCGATCTTGGGCTGTTTCATGGGCGCCAGGGGCGTGGTTCGCAGGCCGGAGCGACAGCCGGCCGGAACCCCACCGGTCGGGCAACTCACGCCGGTCGAGCTGGCCGTGGAAGAACTCCAGCGCTACCACATCCCTGCGTATGCCTTTCCTGAATCGGCCGCCCGGTCCCTGGCCGCCATGCTGCGCTACCGCACCTGGCGGGAGAAGCCGGCCGGACGGATCGTGGCCTTTCCTTCGCTGCGTCCTGCCGTTGAACCGGTCCTGGCCTCCGCGCGGCACACCCATCGCGAATGGCTGTCCGACGGCGAGATCGACCGCCTGCTGACGGCCTGCGACATTCCGAGGGTCCGATCCGTCTCGGCCAAGACAAGCGGCGAGTTGCCTGATGCCGCCCGCGCAGTCGGCTATCCGATCGTCCTGAAGGTGGCCTCCCCTGCCATCCTTCACAAGGCGCGGATGGGGGGCGTGGTCGTGGACATCAGAAACGAGACGGAGTTAACCGAACAGCTCGACCGGCTTGAACTCCGTCTGGCCGATCAGGGGTTCCCCCCCGGCAGCTATGGATTCGTCGTGCAACCGATGGTTGCCGGCGGCCGCGAGGTCATCATGGGCATCAGCCGCGCCCCCAGGATCGGACCGGTGCTCATGTTCGGGCTGGGCGGTATCTTCGTTGAAACGTTGAAAGACGTCGTCTTCCGCATGGCGCCCATCACCGACCGTGAAGCGCTCGAGATGATCGCCGGTATTCGGGCCTATCCGATTCTCAAGGGGCTGCACGGACAGCCGTCTGTGGCCATGGAGGCGCTGCAAGATATCTTGTTGCGCCTGTCCCACTTGGCCATGGACATGCCGGAAATCCTCGAGCTGGACATCAACCCTTTCCTGGCGTTTCCCGAAGCCGGGTCATGCGTCGCCGTCGATGCGCGAGCCAAGATTCTCCTCTCGTAAGTGCCGGCAGGGCGGCTCTTTTTTTCCGCTCTGCCGTCGGGTTCGATTGACTTGCGCGAGGCCGTGATTACTTCATTCTTCACGTACCGGTATTGACGAGCCGAATCGAGAAGGAGCCAGCCATGGACATGAACCGCATGACGCTGAAATTGCAGGAGGCGCTCCAAGCCGCTTCGTCGCATGCCATGCGGCGGAGCCACCAGGGCATCGATGTGGAGCACCTCCTCCTGGCCCTCTTGGAACAAGAAGGCGGCCTCACGTCGTCGTTGTGCGAACAGGCCGGCGTGGCTGTGGCCGCCCTGCGCAGCGCAGCGGAACAGGCCTTGACGAAGCTGCCCCAAGTCCAAGGGGCCGGCGCTGGGCCGGGCCAGGTCCATATCACCTCCCGCCTCTCGCAGATCCTTGCCTCGGCCGAGCAGGAAATGCAGGGGTTGAAAGACGAATACCTGAGCGTCGAACACGTGCTGCTGGCCATGGCCGGCGAGGGCGGCGTCTTCCGGCCTGTGGGGCTGACGCGCGACCGGTTGCTGGCCGCGCTGCAACAAGTCCGTGGCAGCCAGCGTGTCACCACCCAGGACCCTGAAAGCACATACCAGGCGTTGGAGAAATACGGCCGCGACCTCACGAAACTGGCCGGTCAAGGCAAGCTGGACCCGGTCGTGGGCCGGGACGAAGAAATCCGGCGCGTCATCCAGATCCTCTCCAGGCGCACGAAGAACAACCCCGTCCTCATCGGCGAGCCCGGCGTCGGCAAGACCGCCATCGTGGAAGGCCTGGCCCAACGCATCATCAAGGGGGACGTGCCCGAAGGCCTGAAGCAAAAGCGGCTCATCGTGCTGGACATGGGCGCCCTGATCGCGGGGGCCAAGTATCGCGGCGAATTTGAAGAACGCTTGAAGGCCGTCCTCAAGGAAATCCAGTCGGCGCACGGCCAGGTCCTGATGTTCATCGACGAACTCCATACGGTGGTCGGCGCCGGGGCGGCCGAAGGGGCCATGGACGCGGCCAACCTCCTCAAGCCGATGTTGGCGCGCGGCGAGCTGCACTTGATCGGCGCCACGACCTTGGACGAATACCGCAAGCACATCGAAAAAGACGCGGCGCTGGAGCGACGGTTCCAACCCGTCGTGGTGGATCAGCCCTCGGTCGAAGACACGATTTCGATCCTGCGCGGCCTGAAGGAACGCTACGAGGTCCACCACGGGGTGCGGATCAAGGACGCCGCGCTCGTGGCTGCGGCCAAACTGTCGCACCGCTACATCGGCGACCGGTTCCTCCCCGACAAGGCCATCGACTTGGTGGACGAAGCGGCGGCGCGGCTGCGGACCGAGATCGACAGTCTGCCGGCCGAGATGGACGAGGTCTCCCGCAAGGTCATGCAGTTGGAAATCGAGCGGGAAGCGCTGCGCAAAGAGACCGACCCCGGCAGCCGCGCGCGGTTGGAAACCTTGGAGGAAGAGCTGGCCGAGAAGAGCCGGGACCTGGCCGCGCTCAGAACGCGCTGGGAGGCCGAGAAGGCCTCGGTCGGCCGCCTGAGGAAAATCCGCAAGCACATCGAAGAAGCCAAGCACAACGTCGAGCGGGCCGAACGGGCCTACGATCTCAACCGCGTGGCCGAACTGCGTTACGGAGAGCTGCCCCGGCTGGAGCGCGAGCTGGCCCTCGAACAACAGGACCTGGTCAAGAAACAGGGCGAAAGCCGCCTCCTCAAGGAGGAAGTGGACGAGGAGGACATCGCCCTCGTCGTCAGCCGCTGGACCGGCATTCCCGTCACCCGCCTGGTGGAAGGGGAAATGGAGAAATTGCTGCGGCTGCCCGACTTGCTGCACCACCGCGTGGTCGGACAAGACGAAGCCGTGCTGGCGGTTTCCGATGCGGTCCTCCGCGCCCGTTCCGGCATCAAGGACCCCAACCGGCCCATCGGCTCCTTCTTGTTTTTGGGCCCCACCGGAGTCGGGAAAACGGAGTTGGCCAGGGCCTTGGCGGCCACCCTGTTCGACGACGAGTCCAACATGGTCCGGATCGACATGTCGGAGTACATGGAAAAACACACCGTGGCCAGGCTGATCGGCGCCCCGCCCGGCTACATCGGCCATGAGGAAGGGGGCCAACTCACCGAAGCCGTCCGGCGGCGGCCCTTTTCGGTGATCCTCTTCGACGAGATCGAAAAGGCGCACCACGACGTCTTCAACGTCCTCCTGCAAGTGCTGGACGACGGCCGGCTGACCGACTCCAAGGGCCATACCGTGGACTTCAAGAACACGGTGTTGATCATGACCTCGAACATCGGCAGCCAGGACATCCTGGACGCGCAGCAACGCGGCGCGTCTTACGAAGAGGTGCGCAAACTGGTCCTCTCGGAATTGCGGGAGCACTTCCGTCCCGAGTTCTTGAATCGGGTGGACGAAACCGTCGTCTTCCACCCGCTCAAGCCGGAGCAACTGGAGAGAATCGTCGAGATTCAACTGGGGCGGTTGCGGGAGCGCCTGGCTGAGCGGCGCATCCCTCTGTCGCTCACACCGGCGGCTGTGGCGAATCTGGCGACGCGGGGCTACGACCCGGTTTATGGCGCGCGGCCCCTCAAGCGGCTCATTCAGCAGGACATCGAGACGCCCTTGGCGCGGCTCCTGGTCAAGGGGGAGCTTCGGGATGGCGATACGGCCGTCGTCGATATCAAGGACGGCCGGATACTCATCGTCCCCACCGTCGAAGCCCAGGATCCATAGCCCAGGCCCAGGCGAGGGCTGTGCGCCCGATGGACGACGGGTTACCCGATGGCGACGGCTTTGCCTTGGACGTCGATGTCCTTCCCGCTCATCCGGTGCTTTTCGACGCGCCACTCGGTCAGCGAGGCTTCAAAGCGATGGCCCTTCATCGTCAGGAAAGCCCCCTGTTTGAAGACCACCCGGTCCGGCGCCTTGAACTCGACCTGGAGAGCCACCTTGCCGGTTTCGGTGTTTTTGAGCAGGAGGCCGGTAGCCGTTTTGGTGAGTTCATGCGCCCGCCGTTCGTTGAAGGCCAGCGAGTTTTCCACGATCTTGACCGCAACCCGTCCGACCTCGTCGAACAACACGCAGTTGACCAGGATCGGCCCTTGCGGATTTTTTAAGACCAAGGAGATCTGCGGCACTCCCTCGATCTCCACGGTGCCGTTCGTATTGCGATACAGATTCGATCCGATCTCGATGTCCATACTCTCCTCTCGTGAAAAGCGTCTTTTCAGGGCTTCTTAATACGCGCCAGAATCAGGGCCACGCAGCCGCCCAAGAGCCCGCCCCCTGCAATCGCCGTCGATAACTCCACCAGCTTGACCTCCCAGAGGGAGCCCTGGGCATGCATGACCTCGCGGATGCCTCCCTGGATCAGAATCACGGCCAAGGAGATGGCCGCTCCCACCACGAACCACCAGGCAAAGGTTTTAGCGGACTGATGGCGCTCCATTTTCATAGGTCTCCCCTGCGGTCGAGGCTGCGATACTGAATGGCTTCCGCCAGATGGCCCTTCTCGATCCGATCCGATCCGGCCAGGTCGGCAATGGTCCTGGCGACTCGAAGAATCCTCCCATAGGCCCGTGCCGACAGACCCAGACGGGTCATCGCCTGCTCGATCAACTCCCGCCCGGCCTGATCCAGCACGCAATATTTTTTCACGTGCTTGGGTTTGAGTTGGGCATTGCTGTAGAGGCCGTCCTGACGGTACCGCGCCGCCTGACGCGCGCGGGCTGCCGCCACACGCGCACGGATGGTTGCCGAGGACTCCGGCTGCCGCTCTCCCCCCGGTCCCTGGGTCAAGGCGCGGACCGGCACGGGAGGCACGTCCAAGTGAATGTCCAACCGGTCCAACAGGGGCCCGGAAATCCTCGCGCGGTATTTCCTGATCTGAGTCGGGCTGCAGACGCATTCCCGCGTCCGATCGCCGTAGTAGCCGCAAGGGCAGGGATTCATCGCCGCCACCAGCATCACGCGGGCGGGATACCGGAGCGAGGCGCTGACCCGTGTCAGCGAAACGGAGCCGTCCTCCAGGGGTTGCCTGAGCCCGTCCAGGACGTGGCGCTTGAACTCCGGGGCTTCGTCCAAGAACAAGACGCCATGATGCGCCAAGGAGACCTCGCCGGGTTTGGGGACCGTGCCCCCGCCGATGAGGCCCGCATCCGAGATGCTGTGGTGGGGAGCCCTGAAGGGCCTGGCCGTGACCAAGGGGTTCCCCTCCGTCAGAAGCCCCGCCACACTGTGGACTCTCGTGGTTTCGATCGCCTCGGCCCGCTCCATGGGCGGCAAGATGCCCGGCAGCCGCCTCGCCAACATGGTCTTGCCGGAGCCCGGCGGGCCGATCATCAACACGTTGTGTCCTCCGGCCGCCGCCACCTCGAGCGCCCGTTTGGCATGGTCCTGCCCCTGCACATCCCTGAAATCCTCTTCCTCGGCCGGAGGCGCGGCGAAGAGCGCGTCACGGTCCAGGGTGGCGGGAGGGATCATACAGCGGCCATCCAAAAACTCCACGGCCTCAGGCAGGGTATGGATCGGATGGGCGGCCAGCCCCTCGACGACGGCGGCTTCCATGGCATTGTCGGCCGGCAGCAGCAGCGTGTGGGTGGTCCCGCAAGCCAATCCGATCGAGAGGGCGCCGGTCACCGGTTTGACGCGGCCGTCCAGCGACAGTTCCCCGACCAAGACCCGTCCCGCCACCGCTTCAGCCGGAAGCCGCTCCTCCGCCACCAGAATGCCCACGGCGATCGGCAGGTCCAGACCGGAGCCTTCTTTTTTCAGTCCGGCCGGGGCCAGGTTGACCGTGATCTTTTTGACCGGGAAGGAAAAGCCGGTGTTCTTGAGTGCGGCGCGCAAGCG
>VGXD01000101.1 GCA_016873525.1 Nitrospira sp.
CGGCAAGCCGCAGATTTTTTCGCCCCCCGACCGATTCCGGAACGACTCCATGGAGCCGCCAACCTCCGTGGCACCATTCGCGTCACTCCGGGAGTCGGCGGCTACGATCTGGTGCTGTCGAACATGACCACCGGCATGGGCCATTTGTCCCTCAAAGGGCAGGCCAGCCTCTCCGGACTCATGACGGCCCAGCCGACCTTTTCGCTCACCTTCTCCTCGTCCCCCGTGGATCTGAATGAACTGCTGGACTGGTTCCCGGTCCAATGGGTCAACGACCAGTTTGCCGCAGCGGTGAACCAATGGGACGTCGAGGGCCTCGTCGAAGTCGTCAGCGCCACCCTGACCGGCACCGTCAAACCCGAACTCCGCGCGTCGCTCACCGGTGAATTTCGCCTCCAGCGAGGCCGCGCACTCCTCGAGAGCAACCAGCCGCAAATCGAAAACCTCTCGAGCATCATCATCGTGGAAACCGACCGCATCAAGATCACGGAGGTCACGGGACGCTATGGCCCGCTGAGAATGAGCGGCGGCAAGGCGGCCATCGCCTTCCTTGAGGCAGGTCCCTGGCTCGACCTGGAAGTCACGGGGGACATGGCAGGACCGGATCTGGCCGCCCTCCTGGCCCGCTCCCTCAATCCGGCCCCTCTGTCGCAACGCTTCCGAGAACTCCGGAACATCCAGGGCACCTCGACCGTGACGTTCCGGATGGCCGGTCCCTTGAACCACTTCGACAAGGTCAGATTCCTGGGCGGCGACGTCCTCGCGCAGAACCTCGGCTTTGACAGCCCGCTGGCCCCTGAGACGATCCAGGGGCTCAACGGCCGCATCGCCTTCTCCCCCAAGGGCGTCGCCTTCGACGGCCTCAGCGGTCGGGTGGGGGAGGGGCGCTTCGATCTGCACGGGAACATCGACACCGCCGCAGCCGCCACCTTCAAAAACTTTACCGTGAGGGCCAGCGCCGACATCGCCCAGGTCATGAAATGGTTCCCGATCGCCGCCGTGCCCAAGACGGCGATGCACGGAGCCATCGGCGCCACCGTGGACCTCTCCGGCCCGATGGAGGCCCCCCTGATCAAGGCCGATGTGGAGCTGAAGGACACCGCGCTGAACTTCTCCGAGACGATGAAAAAATCCATCGGCACCCCCGCGTCGCTCACATTCGAGGCTCAACTGTCCCGCAAGCAAGCGCTCGCCATCGACCGGCTCGACCTCCACCTGCCCCCTCTCCGAATCACGGGGCGGGGCGCCGTCAAGCTGGGGCCAAAATTTTCCCTGACGGCCTCGCTCGTGTCCAACCAAATCGCCCTGGCCACCCTGCCCAAAGGCATGTCGCTGGGGGGGCTGGAGACCGGCACCCTCGAAGTCTCGCTCGACGTAAAGGGCAAGGGCACGGACTGGAAGGCCTGGCAGATCACCGGCTGGGTGGCGCTCACGGACGGGCGCCTGACGGTCAAGGACCTTGATGCGCCGATTGCCGGGATCTATCTGCGGCTGCAACTGATTCGGAACGGAGCCGAGATCAAACGGCTGGCCTTTACCATCAAGGACAGCGACATCAGCCTCTCCGGTTCGGTCAAGAATTGGGACAAGACGCCGACCATCTCGGCCAAGGCCACGTCCTCCCAACTCGACATCGATCTACTCATCCCCAAAGGCGAACGCGCGCCCATTCGCGACGTGCTGGAGGATCTGGCCGCCACCAGTCGAGCGACCGCCACCTTCAACATCGGTCGCGGCCTCTATCAATCGCTGCGGCTTCGCGATCTCTCCGGCCAGCTCGCCATTCGGGACGGGACGGTGGTCCTCGACAATCTTCAGGGAGAAACCGACGGCGGCACGGTCGAGGGGCACCTGCACATCCGCTTGCCGAAGTTGAAACCGGCCGATGTCCAGGCCTCGGTCCGCATCACCGACGTCCCCTACGACCGGTTCATGCGGCTGGCCGGCGACGACCACCGGCTCATCACCGGCAGCCTCTCGACCACCATGACCTTGCAGGGCAACGGCAGGGACCCGCAGGGAGTCCTGCACAGCCTGAACGGGAAGGCGGATCTGCTCATCAAGCAGGGGAGAGTCCAAAAGGGAACCATCCTGCCGAAGATCCTGACGATTTTGAATCTCCCCACCCTCTTGCAAGGCAAGGTCGATCTGAGCAAGGACGGCATGCCTTTCGACAAAGTGACGAGCACGTTGACCGTGACCAATGGCGTCGTGACGACCGAGAACTTCGTGATGGACAGCCCGATCCTCAAGATCACCGGAGCCGGCCACTACGACATGCCGGCCGACCGGCTGCACGCGGTCGTGGCGACGAGTCCGTTGGGGTCCTATGCCAAGCTGCTCAAAAGCATCCCGCTCTTCGGCAAATTGTTCGCCGGAGAGCGGCAGGGCATCGATACGGCCTTCTTTGAAGTGGATGGGCCGCTCAAGGACCCGAAGGTCTCCTACATGCCGATCAAATCCTTGGCCACCGGTTTGACCGGGCTGGGACATCTGGCCTTCGACCTGCTCAAAAATACGATCACGCTGCCGAAAGAATTGATCGCCCCCAGTGACGACGCTCCTGCGGCGCCGGAGAAGGAGACGACTCCGCCGCCACAGCAAGCCCCCGCACCGCTGCCCCCCGCCGTCCCTGAACCGGCCCCGTGATCGGCGCCACGCGCGTGCCTTGACGCTCCCGGACCCCCATGCTAGCATCGACGCACGATGATTCGCTGCACAAGCCCTTCAGCGTTCTCCGTCTCGACAGCCGCCACGCTCATTCCTGCGAGACCGGCATGACCGATACGCAAGCCACGCTCATGATCGCCGCCAGCGAGTCCGACTCGAACCTCTATTACGCCACCCGCTTCGTCGCGCCGGACCCTTTTATCTTCATCGAGATCAAGGGAGAACGGCTGATGGTCATGAGCGACCTGGAGATGGACCGGGCAAGGAGCCAAGCCACGGTCGATCGCGTCCTGTCCTATTCCGAGGTGGAACGCCGGCTCCGCGCGCAGGGCCTGTCCGAGCCCGGCACAGCGGACGTCGTCCACGCCGTGCTCCAAGACCAGGGCGTGAAAAGCCTGCTGGTGTCTGGCGCCTTTCCCTACATCCATGCCGCGAAGTTTCTGGAACTCGGCTATCGACTCAGCACCAAAAAGGAACCCTTCTTCGAGCAGCGCGTCGTCAAAACCGCCGAAGAAGTCCGCCACATCGAGGCCGCGCAACGGGCCACCGAAGCGGCCGTCGCCTCCGCGCATCGCCTCCTGCTGACCGCGACCCCGCGCGACGGCACCTTGTGGCTGGACGGGGAGCCGCTGACCTCGGAGCGGATCAAGAAGCTGATCAACGTCGAGCTGATGGAACGGGATTGCGTCGCGCAGCACACGATCGTGGCGGGCGGCGAACAGGCTTGCGATCCTCACCATGAAGGCAGCGGCCCCCTGCCGGCCGACCGCAGCATCATCTTCGACGTGTTCCCCCGCTCAGGATCGTCGCGGTACTTTGCGGACATGTCCCGCACGGTGGTCCGGGGGAAGCCCTCGCCTGAGCTAAAAAAATTGCACCAGGCCGTCAAGGACGCCCAGGAAGAGGCCATCACCAAGATACGTGACGGCGCCGACGGAGCCGCCATCCACCAAGGCATCTGCGCCCGCTTCGAGTCGGCCGGCTATCGAACGGAGCTCGTCAACGGCCGGATGCAAGGCTACTTTCACGGAACCGGCCATGGCGTGGGGCTGGACATCCATGAACCGCCCCGCATCAGCCGTACCGGTTCTTCCTTGCAGGAAGGGCATGTCGTGACCGTCGAGCCGGGGCTGTACTATCCGGGGCTGGGAGCCGTGCGCATCGAGGACATGGTCCTGGTCACCCGCGACGGCTGTCGAAACCTCACGAATTTCCCGAAGACGTTCGAGTTGGGTAGCTGACACGTTGCAAGTCAACACGTAACACGTTCCAGAAATCCTCCTTGTCAGCTTGCCCGCTTGTCCACTTGGTCACGTAATCCATGCGCCTTACATTCACCCTGACGCGCTTCAATCCGGAAACGGACGCCCAGGCTCACGACGAGGACTACCGCCTCGATGTCGGCCGAGGCATGACCGTGTTGGACGCCCTCCTGAGGATCAAGGATGAGCAGGACGGGTCTCTGTCGCTGCGCTACTCCTGCCGTTCCGCCATCTGCGGTTCCTGCGCGATGGAGATCAACGGGACGGAAAAGCTGGCTTGCCGGACCTCGGTCCGCAAAGAACTCGAGCGGCACGGAAGGATCACGGTCGCGCCTCTCCGCAACCTGCCGGTCATCAAAGACCTGGTCGTAGACCTGTCGTCGTTTTGGGCCAAGATCCGGGACGTGACCCCCTGGCTGTCCAGACCCACCCACGCCCAGCCCGCGCAGCCGGCCCAGCAAATGACGCTCCTGCCGGACAGCGGCCGGTTTCACAACGTGGATGCCTGCATTATGTGCGGGGCCTGCGTGGCCGCCTGCACCTCCCACGAAGTTTCCCGAAACTTTGCCGGTCCGGCCGCCTTGGCCAAGGCGGACCGATTCCTTGCCGACCCGCGCGAACCGGCCACGGCCAAACGAGCCCGCCTGGTCCGGTTGGAGCAAGACCACGGCATCTGGGATTGCACCCGCTGCAACTTCTGCGTTGAGGTCTGCCCCAAAGACGTCAAACCGATGGAAGCCATCATCCGCCTCAGGCGAGCCGCGCTTGAAGCAGGGCTGACCGCAACCGGCGGAGCGCGTCACATCACCGGCTTCGTCGAACTGGTCCGGGAGGAGGGCCGGCTGAACGAAGCCCTCATGCCGTTGAAGGTGGTGGGCAACAGCCTCGGCCGTCTGCTGCACGTGCTGCCGCTCGGCATTCGGATGTTGCTCAAGGGGAAGGCTCCCAATCCGTTTGCGCCGCCCATCCCCGGCATGGCTCAAATCCGAACCATTTTTGCAACGGCTCGACAACGCGGCAAACCATCCTGACTCCATCGTTCTTATGGCCCCCTTTACCTTTCTTGAAGATATTGCGTTGTCGGATGCCGCCTTCGAAGCCACGGGGGCGACCCCTTCCGAACTGTTTCAGTCCGCGGCGCAAGCGGTCATCGAGACCCTGGCCGACCCCCGGTCGGTCGCCCCGACCTGGCGGCGGGTCGTCGAGCGGCAGGATCAGGACCTTGCCGACTTGCTTTTCGAGTGGCTCTCCGACATCGTCTACCTCAAGGACGCCGAAGGCGTGGTCTTCCGGACAGCCGAGACGGTGGTCTCGCAAGAGACCGCGACGGGACCTTGGCGGCTCCAGGGCCTCCTCATGGGCGAGCCGATCGATCCCAAGCGGCACGAGTTGCGCGCCGACGTCAAAGCCGTCACCAAACATCTCTACGAAGTCCGGCGAGAAGACCGTCACGGAAAAGAACAATGGCTGGCACGTGTGGTGCTCGACATTTAAGGGCCTTCGATGAAGCTCAACACCGCCATGACCGTCAACCGCATTACGGATGAAATCTGGGAGATTCCCGTCTCGGAAAAACCGGGCATGTTGGTGCCGGCCAGGATCTACGCGACCGAACACATCCTGACCGGCATGGACAGCGGGGTCTTCGAGCAAGTGACGAACGTGGCCTGTTTGCCCGGCATCCGTCGCTACGCCCTCTGCATGCCGGACGGGCATTGGGGCTACGGCTTCCCCATCGGCGGGGTAGCCGAGTTCGATCCGCGCGAAGGGATCATCTCGCCCGGCGGGGTGGGCTATGACATCAACTGCGGCATGAGACTGATCCGCACGGACCTGACCTTGGCCGACGTGCAGCCGAAGCTGGAGGCCTTGATGACCGAACTCTTCCGCACGGTCCCGGCCGGCGTGGGATCGAAAGGCTTTGTGCGGCTGAACCGCCAGGACTTCGACGACATGCTGCGGAAGGGGGCCCGCTGGTGCATCGAACGGGGCTATGGGTGGCACGAGGATCTCCAGCGCATCGAAGAGCGGGGCTGCATTCCCGGCGCCGATCCCGCGAAGGTCAGCGCCCATGCCGTGGAGCGAGGCATCAACCAACTGGGCACCCTGGGGTCCGGCAACCATTACTTGGAAGTGCAGGTCGTCGCCGACGACCGGATCTTCGCTCGGGAGACAGCCGCCAAGCTGGGCATCACGGGCCGGGACCAGATCGTTGTGATGGTGCATTGCGGGTCGCGCGGATTCGGCCACCAGGTGGCCAGCGATTCCTTGAAGATCTTCGAGAAGGCCATGAAGCGCTACGGCATCTCGGTCAAGGACCAGCAACTGGCCTGCGCGCCGTTCCGATCGCCGGAAGGCCAGGACTACTTTTCCGCGATGAACTGCGCCGCCAACAGCGCCTTCGCCAACCGGCAGGTCATCACGCATCGGATCCGGGAGGCCTTCGCCAGGGTCTTCGCCAGATCCGCCGAGGAACTGGGCATGCACATTGTCTACGACGTGGCGCATAACATCGCAAAGGTGGAACGGTATGAAGAAGGCGACCTCGTGGTCCATCGCAAAGGCTCCACGCGGGCCTTCGGTCCCGGTCGCCCCGAGTTGCCGGAGCTATACCGGGAGACCGGCCAGCCCGTGATCTGCGGCGGCTCCATGGAAACCGGCTCCTATTTGTTGGTTGGAACCGATCGGGCCATGCACGAGACCTTCGGGTCCACGATGCACGGATCGGGGCGGACGATGTCGCGAGCCCAGGCCAAGCGATCGGTGCGCGGCGACCAACTCCAACGGCAGATGGCCTCGCGCGGGATTATCGTCAAGGCGGTCTCGATGTCCGGCCTGGCCGAGGAGGCCGGCTTCGCGTATAAGAACATCTCCGAGGTGGTGGAGACGGTGGACTTGGCGGGCATCACCAAAAAGGTGGCGGAATTGCGCCCCATCGGCAATATCAAAGGGTAGGGGATGAGGCTGCCATGCTGCTGAAATACGCGCTCTATCCGGGCTGCGCCGCCAAGGGCGCCACGCCGGAACTCTACCAATCCACTAGGGCCATCATCGGCCGGCTCGGCATCGAGGTCGTTGAATTGGCCGCCGCCTCTTGTTGCGGGGCCGGCGTGGTGGGGGAGGCCGACCCGGAGGTGGCCCTGGCCCTCAACGCCAGGACCCTTGCTCAAGCCGAACAACTGGGCCTGGACGTGATGACGATCTGCGGAACCTGTCAGGGGGTCATGGGGGCGGCCAATAAGAAACTCAAACAGGAGCCCGATACCCTCGCGCGCATCAACCGGATCTTGGAACGGGACGGGCCACCCTATCGCGGAACGGTCCGAGTCAAGCACCTCCTCTGGATCGTGGTCAGGGAAGTCGGCTTGCAGCGCCTGGCCGAGGAGGTCCGCGTGCCGATGGACGCGTTCCGCATCGCGCCCTTCTACGGCTGCTATATCCTCCGGCCTTCCTGGGATCTGGGTTTCGACGATCC
>VGXD01000102.1 GCA_016873525.1 Nitrospira sp.
AGCTGCAACGGGCCTTCCTGGAACGGGCCCGCACGCACCTGGACGTCGTCATGCCGGGGTACACGCATCTGCAGCGCGCGCAGCCGGTGCTGCTGGCCCACCACCTGCTGGCCTATATCGAAATGCTCGAACGGGACAAGGGGCGGGTGCGGGACGCGCTGACGCGGCTGAACGTGATGCCGCTCGGCTCGGGAGCCCTGGCCGGGAGCAACTACCCGGTCGACCGACAGTACACCGCCAAGCTCCTGGGCTTCCCCTCGGTCACCGAAAACAGCCTGGATGCGGTCGCGGACCGGGATTTTGTGGTCGAGGTCCTGTCCGCGCTGTCCCTGGTCATGATGCACCTGTCCCGTCTGAGCGAAGAGTTGATCCTCTGGTCCTCGCAGGAATTTCAGTTCGTGGAATTGCCGGACGCCTTCTGCACGGGCAGCAGCATGATGCCCCAGAAGAAAAATCCGGACGTGCCGGAACTCCTGCGCGGCAAGACCGGCCGCGTCTACGGCCACCTGCTGGCCCTGCTGACCACGCTCAAGGGCCTGCCGCTCAGTTATAACCGGGACCTGCAAGAAGACAAGGAAGCCTTATTCGACGCCTTGGACACCGTCCTGGCCTCGGTGGACATCGCAGCCGAATTGATCGCCGGACTCACGGTCCATCGAGCCGTGCTGGCCAAGGCCGTCGGATCCGGCTATCTGCTGGCGACGGAACTGGCGGACTATCTGGTGACGAAGGGCGTGCCGTTTCGCAAGGCCCACGAAACCACGGGGCGCATCGTGCGGACCTGCCTGGACCGCAAACGGGATTTGCGCGACTTGACCCTGGCCGACTTGCAGGCCTTCTCGGAACATTTCGACAAAGATGTCCTGGATGTGCTCACGGTGGAAGGGGCCATCGAGCGCAAGGCCCAAATCGGCGGGACCGCCAGAAAGCGGGTGGCGGCCAGGATCAGGGCCTTGGAAGGGGTGCTGCGATGAAAACCGCCTGGCTGGCCGGCGCCGTGCTTGTCGGCTTGTTCGCGGGACTGTCCGGTTGCGGAACGGTCGGGCCGCCGATCGCGCCGGAAGACATCGGGTTGGCGGCCAAGCTGCTCAAGGACAAAGAAAAGGCCGGCAAGGCCGGGCGGAAGCCGGGCGAGGAGAAACCGGCGAACGAGGTGGTTCTGCCGCCGGTCAGGCCGGTCGGAATGTCCGCCGGCTCGCAAGAAGACGAAAGCCTTGCTGAACCGAAGCGATAAAGGACCCTCTGGCTTCCGGCCGCGTTGGCTCGCAGGGGACCAGCGCGAGAGCCCGTTGAGGAGGTGCTGATGCAACCGATGCACACCGCAGGGATACGCAGGCTCTTGTTGGTTGATCCGTATCCCAGGAACAACCCCTACCACCTGACCGCGAGCGAGCGGCGCGCGGTCTGGTTTCCCAAGTTGAGCCTGCCGGTCATCGCAGCCTATACGCCGCCCACCTGGGAAGTGGACCTGGTGGATGAAGCGGTGCAAGACGTCGACTTCGACCGCCCCTGCGACCTGGTGGGGCTGTCGGTCATGACCTGTTACGCGCCCCGCGCCTACGAGATCGCCACGGAATTCAGAAAGCGGGGCAAGCCGATCGTGTTGGGCGGGGTCCACCCGACCTATTGTCCCGACGAAGCCCTCCGGTATTGCGATGCGATCGTCTGCGGCGAGGCGGAAGACATCTGGCCTCAACTGGTGGCGGACTTCGAAGCCGGGGCGATGAAGCGGCTCTATAAGATGGGCGACTTCCCGTCGCTGGAACAGTACAAAAGCCCCCGCGTCGAGTTGCTCAGCCCGGACTCCTACATGACGCGGCAATGCAGCTTCACGACGAGGGGCTGCCACTTCGACTGCGAGTTCTGCAGCGTCTCGCCGTTCAACGGCAAGACGACACGCCGCCGGCCGGTCCGCGAGGTGGTCAAAGAGCTGGCCGAGGTCAAGCAGTGGATTCGCGCCGAATTGGTCGAGCGGATCAGCTCCGGCTCCCTCTGGGAGGCCTTCATGACCGGCCTCCGGATTCGGGTCGGGATCGAGGACGGCTCCATCGTGGCCTTCGTGGACGATCTCCACAACAGCAACCGGGCCTACTGCCGGGAACTCTGGCAGGCCCTCAAGCCCCTGAACATCAAGTGGGGCTGCCAATCCACGTTGTTCCTGGGCGACGACGAGGACATGGTGAAGCTGGCGGCCGAAAGCGGCTGTGTGTCCGTCTTCGTGGGCATGGAGTCTCTTTCCGAAGACTCCCTGGAGGAAACGAACAAGCCCTTCAACCGGGTGCGGAAATTCTCGGACGAGATCAAAATGTTCCACGACCACGGCATCATGGTGAATCCCGGCATCGTCTTCGGCTTCGACAACGACGACGAATCGGTGTTCGAGCGGGCCGTGGAGTTCTTGGTGAAGAACCAGGTGGAGTTGGCCTACTTCAACGTGCTGACCCCGCTTCCCGGCACGACTCTGTTCGAGCGTTACGAGCACGCCGGGCGGATCTTCGACCGCGACTGGGCCAAGTATGACGGGAAGCACGTGGTCTTTCATCCGAGCCGCATGACAGCCGAGCAGCTCCTGGAAGGGTTTCACTGGGCCAATCACCAGTTCTATTCGATCCCCTCCATCTGGAAACGCCTGTCCGGGACGAGCCAGCGGCTCATCCCGCGCCTGGAGATGAACCGTGAGTTCCGCAAGCTGATCAAACGATCCTGTCCCAAGGGCTCGCTCTCGCCGGTCGCCTCGGTCCTCAAGATCCTGGAGGCGAAGCTGCCGACCTTCGAGACCGAGCACCTCGTGCCCAACGCGCTGCTCGCCCTCAAGCAAAAGATCAGCGATACGGGCGCCAAAGAGCTCTGGCTGAAGGTCCATGCCCGGCGGCACGATCGCTTCGCGGCGCTCTTCGTGGACCTGGAAGGCACCCTCGACCGCCTCAACGCCAAGGAACTGCTGGAGCGGATCCGGCAGGCGGCCGAGCAAGCCAGGATGGATGTCATCGTGAACTTCGAGCATCTGCGGGAGGCCACGCCGGGCGCCTTGCAGACGCTGCTGGATGGAGAGGCCCTCAAGGCCGTCGCTCCCTACGCCAAGGTCCGGTATCGAAAATTCCACGCGGCCTTCGAGTCCGCGCTGCGGGACTTCTCGCCGGGCGGGATCGAGATGTTGAAAGAGGATTGGCAAGATGCATGATTTTCACTATCGGCAGGGCGAGTTCTATTGCGAAGACGTCGCGATCAGCCGCCTCGCCAAAGAGGTCGGGACGCCCTGCTACGTGTACAGCCACGCCACCCTGACCCGCCACTTCCGGGCCTTCGACGGCGCCTTCAAGGGCACGCCCCACATCGTGGCCTTTGCGATGAAGTCCAACTCCAACCTGGGCCTCCTGCGCCTCATGGCCAAGGAGGGAAGCGGGGCCGACATCGTTTCCGGAGGCGAGCTGTACCGGGCCCTCAAGGCCGGCATCCCGCCGAACAAGATCGTCTTCGCCGGGGTCGGCAAGAACCGGGAGGAGATCCGCTACGCGCTGGAGTCCGACGTCCTGATGTTCAACGTAGAATCCTCCGCCGAGCTGCAGGCCCTCGACGCCGTGGCGGCCGAGACGGGTCACCGCGCGCGGGTCGCGCTGCGCATCAACCCGGACATCGATCCCAAGACCCACCCCTACATTTCCACCGGCCTCAAGAAGAGCAAGTTCGGCATCAGCGCCGACCGGGTGTTGGAGGAATACAAGCTGGCCTCCTCCCTCAAACACATCGAGGTCGTCGGGGTCCACAAGCACATCGGCTCGCAACTCACCGACGTCACGCCCTTCGTGGATGCGCTCAAGAAGGTGCTGACCTTGGTGGAACAGCTGAAGGAACAGGGCGCCGATATCCGCTACATCAACATCGGCGGCGGGCTCGGCATCACCTATTCGGACGAGGTGCCGCCGCTGCCGCAGCACCTGGCGGACGCCATCTCGCCGCTCGTTCGGGACCTCAAGTGCATCCTGATCATGGAACCCGGCCGCGTCATCGTGGGGAACGCCGGCATCCTGGTCACCCGCGTCCTCTACATCAAAGAAGGCGAGTCCAAGCGCTTCGTCATCGTGGACGCGGCGATGAACGACCTGATCCGCCCGAGCCTCTACGGGGCCTTTCACGAGATCAAGCCGGTCCGTGAAGTCTCCGGCGGCAAGACCCACCAGGTCGACGTGGTGGGCCCGGTCTGCGAATCGGGCGATTTTCTGGCCAAGGACCGCGCCATGCCCGACGCCAAGCCGGGCGACTTGCTCGCGGTGATGAGCGCCGGCGCCTACGGGTTCGTGATGTCGTCCAACTACAACTCCCGCCCCAGGGTGCCCGAGGTAATGGTCAAGGGGGGAGAGATCCACGTCATCCGGGCAAGGGAAACCTACGCGGACCTCGTCCGCGGCGAATCGATCCCGGAATTTCTCAAGTAACCAAGGAACGATAGGTCATCCGATGGTCACACGAGCGAACGAAACCCCCATTCCCTTCATGAAGCTGTCCGGCAGCGGGAACGACTTCATCCTCATCGACAACCGCAAGAAGGTCGTGGACACGAAGCGGGGCGGAGCGCTGGCCGCGAAGGTCTGCACGCACCGGATGTCGGTGGGCGGGGACGGCCTCATCCTGATCGAGTCGTCGCGCCGGGCCGATTTCCGCTGGCACTTGTTCAACGCCGATGGGAGCGAGGCCGCGTTCAGCGGCAACGGCGCCCGCTGCGCCGCGCGGTTCGCCTATCTGAAGCGCATCGCCCCCAAGCGGATGCGGTTTGAAACGCCCGCCGGGATGATCGAGGCGGAAATGGTGTCCGATCGCCCGGGCCGGAAGCCGGACGCCGTCAAGGTTCGCTTCCCCGATCCGAAAGGACTCCGGCTCAACCTGAGCCTGTCGGTCGGAGGCATCCGGCGGCAGGCGCATTTTCTCGACACGGGCGTACCGCACTGCGTGTACCTCGTGGAGGACCCGGACCAGGTCGATATCGTGGGGGTCGGCCGGCCGACCCGCTACCACGACCTGTTCAAGCCGGCCGGCGCCAACGTGAACTTCATCAAGATCCTGGACCCGCATCACATCAGGATCAGAACCTATGAACGCGGGGTGGAGGACGAAACGCTGGCCTGCGGCACCGGCTCGATCGCCTCGGCGCTGACCGCCAGCCTCGTGGGCAAGGTGGAATCGCCCGTGACGTTGATTCCCCAAAGCGGGCTGGAACTGACGGTCTATTTCACCGCGCGCGGCGAACGCTTTACCGACGTCTACTTGCAGGGCGACGCCAGGGCAGTGTATGAAGGTCGCATCCTTCCGGATGCCTGGAAATGACTTTGGAGTAGCATTCAGCAGACAGCTTTCAGCTCACGGCCTCGGAACAGCCAGTCAAAAGCTGCGAGCTGACGGCTGAACACCACCAGCTTCTTTTGCGAGGGTTCTCATGTTTACCGGTTCGTTGGTTGCGATCGTCACGCCGTTTAGAAACGGGAAGCTCGATGAGCGGGCCCTCGGCGACTTGATCGAGCACCAGATCGCCAAGGGCACGGACGGCATCGTGCCCTGCGGGACGACCGGCGAGTCCGCGACGCTCTCGCACGAGGAACACGACCGCGTCGTGGCCTTCACCGTGGAAACGGTCCGGCGCCGGGTCCCGGTCATCGCCGGAACCGGCTCCAACAGCACCGACGAGGCTATCACGCTCACCAAGCACGCCAAACTGGCCGGCGCCGACGGCGCCTTATTGATCACCCCCTATTACAACAAGCCGATGCAGGAAGGGCTGTTCCGCCACTACAAAGCCGTGGCCGAGGCGGTCGAGCTGCCGATCGTCCTCTACAACATCCCGGGCCGGACCAGCGTGAACATGCTCCCCGCCACCGTGGCGCGGTTGGCCTCGGTCCGCAACATCGTGGCGATCAAGGAAGGGAGCGGGTCCCTGCAGCAGGTCTCCGACATCATTCAAGCCTGCGGGGACCGCCTGACGGTGCTCTCCGGAGACGATGCGCTCACGCTGCCCATGATGGCGGTGGGGGCCAAGGGCGTCATCACCGTGACCGCCAACATCGCGCCGGCCGACATGGCCGCGATGGTGGACGCCTTTGCGGCGGGGAAACTGGCCGAAGCCCAACGGCTGCACTACAAACTGTCGCCCCTGTTCACCGCGCTCTTCTACGAAACCAATCCGATTCCGGTGAAGACGGCGCTGGCCATGATGGGGCATATCGACGGCGAGCTGCGTCTGCCCCTGACCCCGATGGCCGCCGAGACCCGCGAGAAACTGGGACGCGCACTGAAAGACTACGGGCTGATCTAACGTCAGGCGGACAGGAGTAGCATGATTAAAGTCATCGTGGCCGGCGCAGCCGGACGGATGGGTGGGCGGCTCGTCAGCCTCTTGAAAGAATCGGCCGCGCTCACGCTGGCCGGCGCGGTCGAGAGCAAGGGCCACATCGCGGTCGGGGAGGACGCCGGCGAAGTCGCCGGATGCGGCCACACCGGCGTGGTGATCCGGGACGACCTGGCATCGGTCCTGGACCGGGGAGAGGTCGTGATCGATTTCTCAGCCCCGCCCGCCACCTTGGAGCACCTCCGCATCGCGACCCAACAGAGACGCGCGATGGTGATCGGGACGACCGGGTTTTCCGCGTCGGAACTGGCCGAGCTGCGCAGCCTGACCAAGTCGGTCCCCTGCGTGTTCTCGCCGAACATGAGCGTCGGCGTGAACCTCCTCCTCAAGGTCATTGCCGAGATGGCCAAGACCCTCGGAGAGGACTACGACATCGAAGTCATCGAAGCCCACCACCGGCTCAAGAAGGATGCGCCCAGCGGCACCGCCCTCAAGATGGCGGAGGTCCTTGCCAAAGCCACGGGCCGGGACCTGGAACAGGTCGGGGTCTATGAGCGGAAGGGACTGATCGGGGAGCGGAAGAAGGGCGAGATCGGCATTCAAACCATCAGGGCCGGGGATATCGTCGGCGACCATACGGTGCTGTTCGGCGGGATGGGCGAGCGCATGGAGGTGATCCATCGGGCGCAAAGCCGCGACACCTTCGCACGGGGCGCGCTCCGCGCGGCCCGCTGGGTCGTCAAACAGCCGCCGGGCCTCTACGACATGATGGACGTCCTGGGGCTTCGATAAGGAACGCGGTGAGCTAGGCCAGCGGCGCGGATGAATCGAAGGATGGTGACAGATCCTGCCCCTTGACCGTGGCGCCGCAGGCGTGGCATTGCACCAGAGACTGCCCCCTATCGTAACTGATGAGCCGATAGCACTGAGGGCAGCACAACAGCGCGGTCATCGGCACGCTTGCGACTCGATTGATCGTGGGCTTCATGGTCTCCTTCGACAGTCACTACACTCGGCCCCTATCCAACGTT
>VGXD01000103.1 GCA_016873525.1 Nitrospira sp.
TCCGGCGCGCCGGTCATGCCGCACGAGATCGCCATCAAGGCCCAAGCCATCATCCCCCGCCTGCCGGAACTCCGGCAGCTTGTCAGGGACCTGGAACACCGCGTCAAGGCTCTGGAGGCCGGAACCCCTCACAAGAACACAAAGACCCCGAACAAACGCTAACCGCCTGGTCCGCCAATCCGTTTATCCTTATTGTTTGCGCGGCGCCATCAATTCTCGCCAGAAGTACATCTTCGCCCAAAAAAATCCGGCCCAGGGCATCAAGAAGGCGGCCATGTAATAGACGTGGCCGAAGATAGCGCTCAACGCGGCAGCGCCGAGCAGCCCCGCCACCCCCAGCGTATAGTAGAGGGGAACCAGATTGCGCCCGGGATGTTGGAGTTCCGGAAGCAACACCTCCCGTTTGGATCGCTTCTGCCCGGATCGTGAAAAGGTCCGAAGCCGGCCCGCAAAATACCCGGGATATTCGCGAAAAATATATTGGTGGTAGCGGGTTTGCCCCCAGCCCAAGCACCCGCCCGCAATCAGCAAGGCCGTGCTTTCAACGAAGGTGCGCCAGCCGTAGTCCTCGAACATAAACTGGTAGATCAGCGACCCGGTCCCCGAGAGCAGAAAAATCAATCCCAACAAACTGGAGGGAAAGAGAATGTGCGTTTTCACATACTCGCGAGCCATCTCGTGCTCGCCTTCCAGTCGTTTTGCAGTAATGATCTTCATGGTTCATGCCGGAGAAGATGCCGTCAACTATTCGGAGTCTTCCTGCGATTCGCCGCCAGATTCCGGCGAATCCACAGGGATCGCACTCGCCCCGGCAATGCGATACTGTTCGCCGGCCCAGGCCCCAAGATCGATGATTTGGCAGCGCTGCGAGCAAAAAGGACGCCAGGGATTGCCGTCCCATTCTCCTTCGCATCGACAGTTTGGGCACCGTATGCTCGGTCTTTCGGTCACAGCGACGCGATTATATCAACAGTCCCTCGCAATTAACACAGACAAGAACGCGCCGAGTCCTCTCTCCCCATGCGCTGAACGTCCTCTCTGAGCGCAGCATTTCGTGAGGGCCAGGGGAAAATTCCTCGTGTCGAGAGGCGTTGGAGTCTCCCTCGTTATTTTCCTCAAGCCTCATGCGATGGCGGATCGCTCCCGGCTGTGCAAGCAGCGTGCAGCAAGCGTTTTTGAGCTGCCGACCATGGAACTCCGCACCCAACGCGCATCGCGCCACCGAACAGGCTCGACGCCTCATTTATCCTGTCCCCAAGAACTGTTGGCAGCCTGTGGGCAACCCTGTGAATGATGTCGCGCCGACGAAGCAATCAGCCCCATCTAGCAGACTGCACAAATTTTGTGCGGCCAAATCATCGAGGCTTCCACAGCTTACACATCTTAGTGGAAGACTGCCTGTAATCCACAATATACAGTGGTTCA
This sequence comes from Nitrospira sp., assembly GCA_016873525.1. Taxonomy (GTDB): domain Bacteria; phylum Nitrospirota; class Nitrospiria; order Nitrospirales; family Nitrospiraceae; genus SCVQ01. The sequence goes on from VGXD01000103.1 coordinate 1,426, forward strand.
AGCTTCACCGATCTCCGATTTTTCCATCAAAATGAAGGCAAAATGCTCTCGATTTTCATAGGAGTTTCGCCATAGCGCCCCAGGCCACGATTATGCACAGCCTCACGTCCATACACCGTCAGCTAGGACGACTTTTTTGACCAACGTATCGACTTGGCCAGGCCTTCCTTGACGCCTCGACGAACCACACGCCCGATCAGTTCGCCGATTTTTGTGTGGGTCCCGCTGTAGCGAAGCATCGGCCCCGTTTCTGGCGCGCAACACGCCACCACGACCGTATCGGTCCCAGTCCCCGTGGCGCCAGGCATGCCGGTCCAACTTGGCACTCTCTCCGAAAGGAGTACGGCGGTCTTGCTTTCCGTAGCCACTTGCACCGCGCCAACCATGGCCGAGGCGGACAGCCTGGCATTGGTCACCAGAATGACGTTGATCGTGCCGGCGACTTGCTGCCCCTCCGAAGAAACGGTTGGCTCACCAGCTTGCACGGCGTTGGTGACGCCCACCGTAAAGAACCCTTCCACCCACAAACGGCCGGACGACTCCCGCATCACCACCAATTGTTTGATCGGAACGGCCGTCATGAGGCCCACGCTACGGCGATCTGCGCCAAGGCTCCGCGCCACAGCCCCCAAGTAGCGAGCCGGGTCGCGCCACCGGCGACGCGCGGCGGCAACAGGAGCGGCAACCGGGTTGGCCTCCACCTGATGATTCAGCAGGTAGCGGGCCGTGACAAACCCTCCGCCCCGCGGAGCAGAGGACAGGACCCGCCGCGGTTTTTCCAAATCAACGAGCAGGGTCTCTCCGGTGGATCGGAATTTGGTCTCAAACGATGCCGGGAGACGGGACACAGGCTACCTCTTCAGCCATTGTCGCAGCGCAGCCACGAGACGTCGGTTCTGCCCAGGAGTCCGCACCGCCACCCGTATCGTGCGTTCGTTCAACCCCGCAACAGACGAGCAGTCTCGAATGAGCAGACCTTGCCGACGCAGCGCTTGCACACAGTTTCCGGCGCGGACCTCAGGGGGCAGCTCGATCAACAAGAAATTGGCTGCGGAGGGAAACAGGGTCACGCCAGGCAATGTCTGAAGATCGCGGACCAAACGTCGCCGTTCCTGTTCCATGAAAATCAGGCTGCGGCGGACATGCCGAGGGTCCTGTAACGAAGCCCGGGCCGCTTCCTGGGCCAGGGCATTGACCGACCAGGGGGGCTGTTTGTCACGAAGGGCCGCGATAGCAGCCTTCGCTCCGGCCAGGTAGCCGATGCGGAGGCCTGGAAGGGCGTAAAACTTGGTGAAGCTGCGCAAGACCAGCAATCGAGGGAGCCGTTTGATATGGGGCAGGACCGTCGCCTCTTCGCAATAATCGACAAAGGTCTCATCCACGATCACCCACAGGCCTTGGGCAGAAGCAAGCCTCGCAATCTGCAGAACCTCGGCCGCCTCAAGGGCCCGGCCGGTCGGGCTGTTGGGATTGCAGAGAAACAGCGCAGCAATGGCGCTCCGCCTGCGATGAAGCGCTTCAAGAATGTTCTCGACGGAGGGCTGATACTGCTCCTGTCTTGCCGCCTGGATCCGCGTCACCCGTCCCCCTGCCGCAACGACCGCCCGTTCGTACTCGGAAAAAGTCGGCCCGACCACCAATGCGTGGCGGAACGCGAGGACGGCAGGCAACAGATAGATCAACTCGCTGGACCCATTGCCGATGACGAACCGATCCGGCGACAGATGCCACCGGTCCGCAAGGGCCTCTCGAAGAGCAAGACAGTGGGGGTCAGGGTAATGGAGGATCTGCGGGAATGCCGCCTGGATCGCCTTTATGGCTTTGGGCGAGGGACCCAGCGGATTGATGCTGGCGCTGAAATCGACCAACTGATCCAGGCGCCGGCCGCCCTCGCGAGCCGCAGCATAGATGTCGCCGCCATGGGTGTGGATCGTCTTCACAGGAGGGACAGCCCTGCCGCCAGCCCCACCCCCAGCACCGTGGCCAGGGCCATCAGCCGGAGGGCCGTTCTGATATGGTTTGCAGCCAAGGGAGAGCCGGGATCGCCGATGACCGGACGGGCAGAAGGCACTCCATCATAGACATTGGTCCCGCCAAGCTGTATGGACAAGACCCCGGCCATGGCGGCTTCCGGCCTCCCGCTGTTGGGACTCGGATGCTTTCCCCCATCACGGAGGAGGATCCGCCAAGCCTGTCTGACCCTGCCGGCACTCCGAAACATCAACCCTCCTGCCAAGACCAGCAGCAGAGCCGTGAGGCGGGCTGGAATCCAATTGACCATATCGTCTGCTTTGGCCGAAGCCCAGCCGAAGAACCGGTAGCGATCGTCCTGATGGCCGATCATTGAATCCAAGGTGTTGACCGCTTTATAGGCCAAGGCAAGAGGCGCGCCCCCGACGGCCAGATACAGGAGCGGCGCCACCACGCCGTCCGCCGTACTTTCGGCAACCGTCTCGACGGTCGCCCTGGCGACTTCCGGTTCGGACAGCTCGGCCGTGTCCCGTCCCACGATTTGCGAGACCGCAGCCCTGGCCCCTTGCAGCTGCCCCGCCTCAAGCGCACGGACCACGGAGAGAGCGTGATCGGCCAAGTCTCGTGCCGCCAGGGTAGTCCAAGCCAACAGCACTTCGAGTCCCATCCCCAAAGCCCAATGGACTTGCCCTGCCGTCTCAATCGCCAGCCGGCTTGCGGCATAGACCAGGATCGGCAACCCAACCGCCAAGACCAGGCCGGCCATCCGCTCGCCGGCAGGACTGCGCCACAAGGGCCTGATCCTCTCGTCGCACCAAGCGATCGTCCGCCCCATCAGCCGCACCGGGTGAGGCAGCCAACGCGGATCGCCCACGACCGCATCGAGCAGAGAGGCCAGTAGAATGGCTCCCGAGGTCATCGCAAACCGAAGAGGGCCGGACCTAGAAGCAGAAACAGGACCTCGGCCATTTCGTTGGTCGCACCCAGGGTGTCGCCGGTGACTCCGCCGAACAGACGTCGCGAGAAGGCCGTAGAGGCGCGGGCCACAGAAGCCACCAAGACCAGAGAGACCAGGGCCCCGAGCGGCCCCAGGAACCAGCCCAACACGACCGCCAGCAGCAGCGTCGCCCCCAATAGATGTGGCCACGACAGGTGAGCCAGGAACGGCTGGGCCAGGCCCCCTTCGCTCCTCGCATAAGGAGCCGCCATGGCCCCGACCACCATGGCCCATCGCCCCACCGCCGGCATGGCAATCAACAACGCCATTCTGCCGTCATCGGGCAACTCCATCACGCCTTCATAACGGAGCCCCAAGGCCAAGACCAGGCCCGTGGCCCCGATTGCCCCGATGCGCCCATCTCGCATGATCGCAAGCCGCTCCGAGGGACTCCGCCCCCCCGCCAACCCATCCAAGGAATCGGCCAGCCCGTCCTGATGCAGACCTCTGGTCAGGACCACCAGGACAATGATCAGAAGCCAGGCCACGACTCCATCAGAAACAAACCGTGAAAACAGAAGATCGCTTGCGGCAAGGATCGAACCCAGAACCAGCCCGACGAGCGGATACCAGCCCATCGAGGCAGCCAACTCACGAGGCTCAGGATTGTGACCATTGCGGCTGAGGGGCACGGCGGTCAAGAAGTGCCAGGCAATGAGGAAGGGACGTGAAACGTGAAGCGTGAAACATGAAGCGTCAGCTGTTTCACCTTTCATGTCTTACCTTTCACGCTCCGAGACACCGGCTTCGTCGAAGGTCGCCATCTGCGTCAGAATCTTAATGCCGGCCTGGACCAGGCTGATCCCCAGACAGGCCCCTGTGCCCTCGCCTAGCCGGAGATCCAGATCGAGCAGAGGTTTGAGCCCAAGCCGATCCAGCACGGCTTGGTGCCCAAGCTCGACCGACCGATGCGACGCAATCATATAATCGCGGCAAGCCGGCTGGAGGGACGCCGCAATCAACGCTGCTGCGCCGGCGATGAAGCCATCCAGCACCACCGGAACCCGATTGGCTGCCGCTCCCAGGATCAACCCGGCAAGGCCGGCAATTTCAAATCCCCCGACGGTCGCCAGTACCGCCAGAGGGTCGTTGGGGTCGGGTCGGTGCAGCGCCAAGGCTTTCTCGATCACCGCCACCTTTCGAATATGGCCCTTGTCGTCGATTCCCGTTCCACGGCCTGTCACGAGCGCCACGGCCTGTCCCGTCATTGCCGATGTAATCGCAGCGCTGGGCGTCGTATTGCCGATCCCCATGTCTCCGGTGCCGATCAGGCCGATCCCTCGCTGTGCCGCCTCGCCGGCCAATTCAACACCGACCAGCAGAGCCAACGTCGCGTCCTGACGGCTCATGGCCGGCTCGACGAGAAAGTTTTTCGTCCCCTGGGCAATCTTCCGCGAAATCAACCCTTGCAGGGGCCCGAAGTCATGGGCCACGCCGATGTCCACCACAAGAACCTCGGCGCCCACGTGACCGGCCAGGACATTGACCGCCGCGCCGCCCCGCAGAAAGTTCAGCACCATCTGGGCCGTCACCGAACCGGGATAAGCGCTGACCCCTTCGCTCGTCACCCCATGGTCTGCCGCAAAGGTAAAGATCGCCGCCTTGGGAACCTTGGGCCGATCCTCCCCGGTCATCGCCACGTACCGGGCAGCCAATTCCTCCAGCCGGCCCAAACTTCCGACCGGTTTGGTGAGGCGATCCAAGCGCGCTTGCGCGAGTTTGAGACCTTCGCGATCGGCGGGCTGAATCTTCTTGAGCGTTTCTTCCAGCGTCAACATCTTCGAAATTATTTCACCTGAACGGGCAATCCACTCATGACAAAGTAGACGTCGTCGGCCTCGGCCGCGATTTGCTGGTTCACTTGTCCGGCCAGGTCCCTGAAGAGCCTGCTGGATGCGTCCAGCGGCACCAAGCCAAGGCCAAGTTCATTGGTCACGATCACGACCCTGGACGAACTCTTTCTGATCGCGCGGAGTAATCCGGAGACCCGATCGGAAACCAGGGCATCGGCCAAACCCTGCTCGCGCAAATTGCTCAGCCAGAGCGTGAGGCAGTCCACAATGATCGCACAGTACTGCCGGCCCTGTTCCTCGAACCAGCCGGCCAGATCGACCGGCACTTCCGCCGTCTTCCACTCCGAACCCCTCGATGCTTGATGCCGCCTGATCCTGACGGTCATTTCATCATCCAGCGCCTGGCCGGTCGCCACAAAGGCCCGCGCAGCGCCCTTGGGCAAACCCTGTCCGGCCAAGTCCAGGGCCGCCGCGCTCTTGCCGGACGACGCGCCCCCGATCACGAGAATCAAGCGCCCCCTCCTGAGGCGCGATGCGTGGCGTGTGCCGCGTGACGCGATCGTTTTACGCTTCACGGTCTTCCCGTTACCCATCACCCGTCACGACTTTCAGACTCCCTGTTCGATGATGGCATCCACCGCCGCCATGTCGAGGTGCTGTTCAATGAAATCAGCCAACCGGTCCAACTCCCGGTCGAGCGAGGACTCTGGCATAGGCTCCAGCGGAGACCAGCCTCGAACGGTCCGTAACCGGTTCAGCAAGAGACGGCGAAACGAGGGCGCATCGAAGAGTCCGTGCACGTAAGTGCCCAGCACCTTTCCGTCCGCCGAAACTGCCCCGTCCTGTCGCTTCTCCGTCTCGCCTGTCGTCTGGACTTCAAGCAAGGGGGTTGCTCCCTCTCCCAAACTGGTCCGTCCCATGTGGACTTCATAGCCCTCGACAGGACAATCGGTTTGCAAGTGGACGCCCGTCACCCCGACCGTGATCTTTTTCGACGCAAAGCTGGTGACGACATCGAGCAGACCCAACCCTTCCAACTCGGAGGCCCCGGACTCGACGCCCTCCGGGTCCAGGATGGTCTTTCCCAACACCTGAAATCCTCCGCAGAGTCCGATCACCGTCCCCCCCTCGGCCAAGACTCGCCCGGC
>VGXD01000104.1 GCA_016873525.1 Nitrospira sp.
TTGCCTGCTTTGTCACCGGTCGGCTCTGCGGAGTGCGCTGCGGCTTCGCCGCCCTTCTCGACCAACTCGATCGCCACCATCTTGGCCGTGTCGCCGACCCGACGCCGAGTTTTGATCAAGCGCGTGTAACCGCCACGACGATCCTTAAACCGACCCGCCACCTCATCAAACAATTTGGAGACCACGGCCTTGCTGCGAATGAACCCGAGCGCGCGACGCCGGGCCGGCAGCCCCCCGTCCTTGCCGAGCGTGATCATCCGCTCGGTAAAGCCCCGGATTTCCTTCGCCTTCGCTTCGGTCGTCTCGATTCGTTCGTGCTCCAGCAGAGACGTAACGAGGCTCCGATACAACGCCCAGCGGTGCTTCGTGTTGCGCCCTAATTGTCGGCCATTTTTTCTGTGACGCACGGTGTCCCCTCGTTTATGCGTCGACCTTGGCGCCGCCGTCACCGGACGGCAGCGAGTCGAGCTTCATGCCTAGACCTAAGCCCATTTCCGTCAGCATTTCCTTGATCTCGTTCAGCGATTTCTTCCCGAAGTTCTTCGTCTTCAGCATTTCCATTTCCGTCCGCTGGACCAGATCGGCAATGGTCTTGATATTGGCGTTCTTGAGGCAGTTGGCCGCCCGCACGGACAACTCCAGCTCGTTCACGCTCCGCAGCAGGTGCTTGTTGATTTCACGCCGTTCTTCGTCCGGCCTCGTCTGCGGCTGGGTTTCCCCAAGCTCTTCCGGATGGATGAAGATGCTGAGGTGGTCCCGCAACACGCCCGCAGCCGACGACAGGGCATCCTCCGGAACGATGCTCCCATCCGTCCAGACCTCGAGGAGCAACTTGTCGTAGTCCGTGACCCGTCCGACCCGCGCGTTTTCCACCTGAAAGTTGACCCGCCGCACGGGCGAATAAATCGAGTCCACGGCGATGACGCCGATCGGCAGCCCCTCTTCCTTGTTGCGCTCGGCGGGGACATAGCCGCGGCCCGGCTTGACCACCATCTCGATGTCCAGCGTCGCTTCTTTATCCAACGTCGCAATGTGCAGGTCCGGATTCAGGACGGTCAGGTCCGCATCGTGGAGAATGTCCGAGCCCTTGGCCTCGCCCGGCCCTTTTTTCCTGAGACGGACGGTCTTGGGCTTATCCGTGTGCAACTTCAACCGGAGGCTCTTGATGTTCAGGATCACGGCGGTCACATCTTCGGTGACCCCTGGAATCGTGGAGAACTCGTGCAACACCCCTTCGATCCGTACCGTGGTCACCGCCGCCCCGGTCAGCGAGGACAGCAATACGCGGCGCAGGGAATTCCCGATGGTCGTCCCGAAGCCTCGCTCGAACGGCTCGGCCACGAACTTGCCGTATGTCGGGGTCAGCGTTTCCTTGTCGGCCTCAACCCGCATCGGGATCTGAAAATCCTTCATTGCCTTAATCATAAGCCCCCCTTCGCCTCATCCCCTCTGCCAGAAAGCCCTTGGGCCGTACGTCCGACGCACACACGACAGACATCGGGCCATGCGCTATCTGGAATACAACTCCACGACCAACTGCTCGTTCACCGGCAGTGCAATCTCTTCCTTCGTCGGAATCCCCCGCACCGTCCCCTTGAAGGTCGCGCGGTCCAGCTCCAGCCAGCTCGGAATACCCCGGCCATCCACCGCCTCCAGCGCGGACTGAATGGAGAGAATTTCACGGCTCCGCGGCCGAACCTCGATGACATCCCCCGGCCGGACCGTATAGGACGGCACGTCGGTTTTTCTCCCGTTGACCACAAGGTGCCCGTGATTGACGATCTGCCTGGCCTCTTTGCGTGAGGACGCAAAGCCCAGCCGATAAACGACGTTGTCCAGCCGGCATTCGAGCAGCTTCAACAGGTGCTCGCCGGTGATCCCGGTGCGACGCTCGGCCCGTCCGAATACGCCTCTAAACTGCCGCTCCAGCAGACCGTAAATGCGGCGCAACTTCTGTTTTTCGCGCAACTGCGCGCTATATTCGGAGTGCCGCTGCCGCCCCTGTCCGTGCTGGCCAGGCGGGTAGCTTCGGCGCTCGATGGCGCATTTTTCCGTCATACACCGCGTACCCTTGAGAAAGAGTTTTTCTCCCTCTCGCCGGCACAACCGACAGACTGGACCGTTGTACTTCGCCACTGCTTGTCTCCTTCTCCATCAACGCCCGTTCTACGTTCCACGCAGAACCCGGCACACCGCCATCCCGAAACGAACTTACACTCGGCGCCGTTTGGGCGGTCGGCAACCGTTGTGGGGAATCGGCGTGACGTCTCGGATGAGATTGATCCGCAACCCAGCCGACTGCAACGACCGAATCGCCGACTCTCGGCCCGATCCCGGTCCATTCACATAGACGTCCACCTGCCGCATCCCATGTTCCATTGCTTTCTTGGCCGCAGCTTCCCCGGCCCGCTGCGCGGCAAAGGGCGTGCTCTTGCGCGACCCCTTGAAACCCTGGTTGCCGCAACTCGTCCAGACGATCGAATTGCCGCTCATATCGGTAATGGTGACGATCGTGTTGTTGAACGACGCCTGGATATGGGCCACTCCGCTCTGGACAACCTTGCGTTCTTTCTTCTTGCCCTTCTTGACGCTCATATCGCTTTCCTCTCTCTCACCTGCGCATCGCGCAGGCTACGCGCGTGACGGACCGGCCATGGGTTTACGTGCCTTGCCCATCGAGGACCGCCGGCCCTTCCTCGTTCTGGCGTTGGTCTTGGTTCGCTGTCCGCGCACCGGCAGACCTTTGCGGTGCCGCAAGCCGCGATAGGTGCCCGTGTCCACAAGGCGCTTGATGCTCATGGAGATTTCTTTGCGAAGATCTCCCTCCACCTTGTGGTCCCGCTCGATGATCTCCCTCAGCTTGACGATCTCGTCCTCGCTGAGGTCCTTGACACGGGTCGCGCCCGACGCCCCGGACTTTTTCACAATCTGCGCGGCGGTCGTCCGGCCGATCCCATAGATATAGGTCAACCCGATGTCCACCCGCTTCTCTCTCGGTAAATCCACTCCGGCGATCCGAGCCATGCTTCCTCCCAGCTGTTTGTCCGCCGACCGGCGCTCCGCGCCGGACCGCAGCTATCCCTGACGTTGTTTGTGCCGCGGATTCTCGCACAACACTCTGACCACCCCACGACGGCGGATGACCATGCACTTTGAACAGATCGGCTTGACGGACGATTTGACTTTCATAACGGCCTACCCTTCGACATTGATCGTCGTTGTTTACTTGAACCGATACGTAATCCGCCCCCGGGTCAGGTCGTACGGCGACATTTCTACCGTCACCTTGTCGCCGGGAAGAATGCGGATAAAGTGCATGCGCATTTTCCCGGAAATGTGGGCCAGGATGACATGGCTATTATCCAACTTGACCCGGAACATGGCGTTCGGAAGCGTTTCCGCAACCGTCCCCTGCACTTCGATCACATCCTCTTTCGGCATCCGACGCTGTCCTCACAATCGATCAACTTCGTGCGACTCATCCGACCTGCGTGCGACTAGAGCTTCGTCAAGATTTTCGGCGGACCGCTGGCTTGAATCGCAATGGTGTGCTCGAAGTGCGCCGAGAGGCTCCCGTCCTTCGTCACCGCCGTCCACTGATCGTCCAGAATGCGCACCCCGCTGTCGCCCATGTTGACCATCGGCTCAATCGCCAACACCATGCCGACCTGGAGGCGAGGCCCCTGCCCCGGTTTCCCGTAGTTAGGCACCTGCGGCTCCTCGTGCAACTGCCGGCCAATGCCATGCCCCACGAAGTCGGTCACCACCGAAAACCCGGCCGCTTCGGCATGCCGCTGGACAGCATGGGAAATGTCGGAGAGCCGATTGCCCACCATCGCCTGCGCGATGCCCGCGTACAAGGACTCTTCCGTCACCCGCAACAGTTCCAACACCTTCGGGTGCACGTCTCCCACCGGAACCGTCACCGCCGCATCCCCGTAAAATCCCCCCACGATGGCGCCCAGGTCCAACCCGACGATGTCCCCCTCTTTCAGCACGCGCTTCGAGGGAATCCCGTGCACCACCTGCTCGTTCACCGACACACAGAGGGTCTTCGGATAGCTGCGATACCCCTTGAACGCCGGAATCCCGCCCCGCCCACGGATAAAGTCTTCCGCAAAGCGGTCCAGTTCGTCCGTCGTGACCCCCGGCCGAATCTCTTTTTTCAGGCCCTGGAGCGTCTCCGCCACGATCTTGGACGCCTGCGCCATGATGCCGATTTCATCAGGCGTCTTTAGGATGATCATGCCACTCCGTGCTTCGGCAATAAACCCAGCAAGCGTCGGTGGACCTCCTCGATCGGCCCGGATCCGTCGAGTTCCGAGAGGATCCCGCGCTGCCGATAATACGCAATGAGCGGTGCGGTCTGCTCTTCATAGACCGCCAGCCGCGCTTCCACCGTTTCCTTCAGGTCGTCGCTCCGCTGCATCAGATCGGCGCCGCAGCGGTCGCAGAGGCCGGTGCGTTGCGGCGGCGCTGAGTCCACATGGTAGACCGCCTGGCACTTGGGGCAACTGCGCCGCCCGCTCAAGCGCCGCACGACCTCCGCACGCGGCACGGCAAAGTTGAAGACCCGGTCGAGCCGCTGCCCGGTGGATTCCAGCAACCCGGTCAGCGCTTCCGCCTGCGCCACCGTCCGCGGAAATCCGTCGAGCAGGAAGCCCCGCGCGCAAGCCGGCTCGGCCAGCTTTTCCCTGATGATGCCGATGACCACGGCATCCGGCACCAGCTGGCCCTGGTCCATGCACGCCTTGGCTTCGAGCCCCAAGGCCGTTTTGTTCCGAACCGCTTCCCGAAGAATATCTCCGGTCGAGATCTTCGGATGGTGGAACTGCGCCGCCACCCGCTCCGCCTGCGTGCCCTTGCCCACTCCCGGAGCGCCGAGAAACACCAATCGCATAGAAGAACTCACCCGCTCCGGCCCCGCAACCGCCCCTTGGCCAGAAAGCCTTCGTAGTTGCGCATCAACATGTGCGATTCGATTTGCTGGGCGGTATCCAGGCCGACTCCGATCACGATCAGCAGGGACGTCCCGCCGAAATAAAATGGCACGTTCAGCTTGTAAATCAGCAATTCCGGGATCACGCAGACTGCCGCCAGATACAACGACCCCGCCGTGGTGATACGGGTCAGGACATTATAGATGTAATCCGACGTCCGCTGCCCAGGCCGGATGCCCGGAATGAACCCGCCGTACTTTTTCATGTTGTCGGCCATGTCGATCGGGTTCAGCACCACCGCCGTGTAGAAAAAACAAAAGAACACGATGAGCCCCACGTACAACAGCGTGTACAAGAGGGACCCCGGCGAGAGCTGGGCGCCGATCGATTGCACCCACGGCACCTGAATGAACCCCGCGATCGTCGCCGGAAACGCAATGATCGAGGAGGCGAAGATCGGCGGAATGACTCCGGCCGTGTTGATCTTCAACGGAATGTGCGTGCTCTGTCCTCCGTAGACCCGCCGCCCGACGACGCGTTTGGCATACTGGACCGCGATTTTGCGGCGGCCGCTTTCCAGAAACACGATGGCCGCCACCACGCCCACCATGACGAAGACCAGGGCGACCAGGAGCATGAAGCTCAACTGCCCGACCTGATACAAATCGAACGTCTGGGCGACCGCGTTCGGAAGCCTCGCCACGATGCCGGCAAAGATGATCAGCGAGATGCCGTTGCCGATCCCGCGTTCGGTGATCTGTTCGCCCAGCCACATGAGAAAGGCCGTGCCGGCCGTCAGGGTGATGACCGTCATGAGTCGAAACGGCCAGCCCGGATTCAGCACGAACGCGCCCTGATTCATGCCCTCCAGCCCCACCGCGATCCCGAAGCCCTGGATCAGGGCAATGCCGATCGTGCCGTACCGCGTGTACTGGATGATCTTTTTTCGGCCCCGCTCTCCCTCCTTGGCCAGCTTGGACAGGTGGGGAATCACCACCGTCAGCAGCTGGAGAATAATCGACGCGCTGATGTAGGGCATGATGCCCAAGGCGAAAATCGTCAGCCGGGACAACGCGCCGCCGGAGAAAATATCCAAAAATCCCAGGAGCGACCCGCCCTTTTCCGTCAGGAACTTGGCCAGTTCCTCGTTGTTGATGCCGGGCGTCGGGACGTGAGCCCCCACCCGATATACCGCCAGCATCGCCAGCGTAAACAGGATACGGGTGCGCAGCTCCGGTATTTTAAAGATGTTCTGAAAGTTCGTGAGGAGTCGTTCAAGCACCGCCGATGACCTCAGCCCTCCCGCCGGCAGCTTCGATCTTGGCCGTTGCCGACTTGCTGAACTTGTGTGCTTGAATCACCACCGGCTTCCCCAAGTCGCCTTGGCCCAACACTTTCACCGGTTGAGACTTCCGCTTCACAAGCCCGGCGTCGACCATGGCCTGCGGCGTGATAGGGTCCACCGCCCCCAGCGTGGCCAGTGCCTTCAGATTCACAATGGAATACTCAATCCGAAACGGGTTCGTAAAGCCATACTTGGGAATGCGGCGGATCAGGGGCATCTGCCCGCCCTCGAACCCGGGCCGCTTGCCGCCTCCCGACCTGGCCAAGAGCCCTTTATGGCCCTTGGTCGCCGTCTTGCCATGACCGGACCCGGGGCCTCGGCCGATGCGCTTCCGCTTCTTCGTTGCTCCAACCGACGGAGACAGTTCGTGCAGCTTCATAGCGATTTCACTTCCAACAAATAGGACACCTTGTGGATCATGCCTCGCACCTGCGGGCTATCGGGACGCGTGACGGTCTGGCGCGGCTTGCGAAGGCCGAGCCCGCACAGCACCAGCCGGTGCGTATAGGGCGTCCCGATGGGACTCCGCTTCAACGTAATCGAGAACCCTTTAGCCGTGGGCAATTTCAAGAGAGTCTTCGTCATGACGTTATCCTAACTTCTCCAGACCGGCCATGCGCAGGCGCGTGACTTCCTCGGGATTCCGAAGTTGACAGAGGCCATCCAGCGTCGCCCGGACCGTGTTGAAGGGATTGCCGCGGCCCAGGGTCTTTGCGATGATGTTGTGCGCACCGGCCAGTTCGACCACCGCGCGCA